>JACMMY010000097.1 GCA_014378805.1 Moraxellaceae bacterium | reverse complement strand
TAAGTATATGTTAGCCAAAAGGTAGCTTTAGTGTTTATAGATTCGCATTGCCATTTGAATCGTTTAGATCTAGCACCCTATGAGGGTTCATTAGATCGCGCTCTTGATGCTGCTCGTGCCGCTGGTGTAATTCGGTTTTTAGCAGTTTCTGTCGATTTAGATGATTACTCGGTGCTCATGGATATTGCAGAGCGTCATCCAGATATCGGCATTAGCGTCGGTGCGCATCCTTGCGAATCTGCGGAAATGCTCAATTTAGCAACCGTAGAAACGCTTGTGAGTTTAGCTAATCACAACAAAGTTTGGGCAATCGGGGAGTCAGGGCTAGATTATCATTACAGTACCGACAATGCTGATGTACAACGTGAATCTTTTGCGCGACATATTGCGGCTGGGAAGCAATCAGGTAAGCCTGTCATTGTGCATACTCGTGCCGCGCGCGCAGATACGTTAGCTGTTTTGCGTGAACAACAAGCGGCGCACGGGGTATTACATTGCTTTACTGAAGATTGGGATACGGCTGAGGGCGCATTAGCCTTGGGTTATTATGTGTCTTTCTCGGGCATTATTAGTTTTAAAAATGCACAGGATTTGAGAGATGTTGCGGCACGAGTCCCATTAGATCGTTTGTTAATAGAAACGGACAGTCCATATTTAGCACCAATGCCTCATCGTGGGAAGTCAAATGAACCTTTGTATTTGCCGCATGTTGCGCGGATACTAGCGGATGTCCATCAGATCTCGGTAGAGCATTTAGCGATGGCGACTTCAGCGAATTTTGATCGGATGTTGAGTGATGCAAAACTGGCTATTGAGTAGATCAAAGCAGCAATCCGTGTTTCAGAATCCAAATTAGGATATTCCAGTAATGACCATAATAGGATTGATTGGATGAGTACAGATCGTCAAGTAGATCGTCATGCGCAATTTCGAGCGCGAGAAGAACAGATTTTTGATATGGCTGAACAACTTTTACTCGATTCTGGTGAAGGTGGGATGACCCTCGATACGCTTGCCTTACATTTGGATCTCGCCAAAGGCACGTTATATAAACATTTTCAAAGTAAAGATGAATTGTTCCTACATCTGATTATTCGCCATGAACAAGCATTATTAGATTTGGTCTTAAGCTCTACTGGTGTTTTCCAAGAGTTACTCTTAACTTATATGCAGCATCTTTTAAATCATCCGCAGCGCACCTCATTATTACATCAACTTGAAGAACGTTTGGCAGCTGGTGGAACTGGACTCACAGCTTTATTTTCAGATTTATATCGCGTTCGAAAGCATCGACTACGTCGCATCGTCCCGCTGACTAATACTTATTTAGAAAGTATTAATAGTCATTTATCAACTCGCGATTATTTGGCGGCAATTTGGGCAATTGCTCAAGGTGGATCCGCGATTTTAAATTCTAGTTTTTATCAGCGTTATTTGGGAGAGCGTGATAGTTTAAAACAAGTATTGATCAATCAAATGATCATGCTACCTCATCCTCAACCGCCGCATTAACGTTTAATCAATGTGCAATCCTTTATTTAAATTAAAATATAGCTGCTTGCATGTCGAGAGTATCTTGTCGACCCAACAATCATTATTTTACGATTGGAAAAAACAAAACGCCCAGCAGGGTTTTACGCTCATTGAAGTGATGTTGGTGGTCTTAATTGCGGGTGTATTTGCCGCAATGGTCAGTTTATCTGTCGGCGGTTCAGAAACACGGCGTGTCTTACAAGAGCGAGAGCAACTCGTTAATTCTATTTCCGTGGTTCGTTTAGAGTCTGAGGATCAAGGTCGAATGCTTGGGCTGCTTGCAGTAGACCAAACGGCGGCTGAGCCAGCACGCTATTTCGTCATGCAATTCGACCCTAATGATCCGAATAAAGACAAACGTTGGAAACCAGCCGCAGGATTTAAAGTGCACCCCTTACCGACAGGAGTGATTCTGACTGTCAGCCCTTTGCAAGATAATTCTCGACAAACGTCAAGTGCACCATTGAATGATATTACGTCAAGCATACTCAGTCCTAAGCTGATTTGGTTTGGTAATGGTGAGGCCACCGCAGCACGATTACAGTTATCACAAGAAGGGCAACCGATTGGTGATGCTGTTGAAGTGACAACTCTTGGGCGCGTAAAAAAAGAAGATACTCGTTTAACAGATTCTTCTAGCGAGAATGGTCAATGATGCCAAATCGTGCTCTGGCTCAAAAAGGTTTTACCTTGCTTGAAGTCATGGTTGCGCTAGCAATTTTTGCAGTTGCTGCTGTTGCGTTGACTAAAGCGGGCATGAGCTATGTCAATGCTGTAGAAGGAATAGAAACGCGGACATTAGCGCATTTTGTGGCAATGAATGAAGCCGCAAATATGACTGTGACGCAAGCATGGCTTGATGGTAGTGCTGAGCATAATGTTGAGGAGCAGGGGCATCGTTGGCAAATATCCACGCAAGCCTTTCCAATTGCGACAACCGCAAGTGTTCGTCGTGTAGAGATCAAGGTTGCGCCGATTGTGCCTGCGACGGACAAGCCTGGTGATACTGCGACTGTTTTAGTCGTTTTTATTCATAGTCCTGTAGGTTGATGCTATGAATACATTAAAAATCACTCACGGACAAAGCAAAGGCTTCACGCTCATTGAACTCGTCGTTGCGATGGCTATTTTTGCGGTGCTGACGTTATCGGGTTGGCATGTGTTTAATAACCTGATTAAAGTTCGGGAGCGGACAACGATTAAAGCAGAACAAATAGCGGTAATCCAGGAAGCTTATGAGCAATTATTGCGTGATTTAGCGCAAGCGATTCCGCGACCAGCTACGATTGGAAACACTGTCGAAACCGCATTTTTGTTGCAAAATAACGTTTTTCATCTCACTAAAACGGGTGTGATTGATCCTTTACAACAAGGCGTTTCGCCATTGGAACGCGTCTATTACTCGGTTGAGCAAGAACAACTGATTCGTCATGCTGTTGCACAAGTTGATCAAGATGGAAATCTCGTACCAACGAAGACCGTTTTGCTTAATCATGTGACTGATTGGACGGTCAGCGCATTAGATAGTGGTACAAATATCTCTTGGCCTATCAATAATAATCCACAAGCGACTACGGCTAGGCAAACTGCAGCAGGTGATACGACTTTACCGAAAGCAGTTCAACTCAACTTAACCGTGAATGGACAGTCGCTACGTTGGTTATTTGCTTTGGTCAATAATTTGCCACAGCCCAATACCGCGAATGGTTCAATTAATCAGAATAGTACGCCTGTTGTTGGTGGAGCGGTTGCAGCTGCAACGAATACAAATAATCAAACTCAGCCTGTGGATCAGAATCGATGAATCATGCTCATCAGCAGCGTGGCGTTGCTTTATTAACGATTCTACTCATGGTTGTCACCGCGACAATTTTGGCTGTCGGCTTGCTCACACGGCAAGATCGAATGATGCGTGAAACCAGCATATTATTGCGTCAAGATCAGTCGTTACAGTATGCTTTGGCTGGCGAAAATCTTTTTGGAGCATTGCTCATTGCCTCCGCGCAAAATGATGCCAATGTCGATAGTTTAAGAAGTATTTGGGCAAAACCGATTCCGCCATATCCTGTAGAGGATGGCGCGGTGATGGGTAAATTGATTGATCAGTCTGGTAAATTTAATCTCAATAATATGTACCATGATGGTCAGGCTGATCAAGCGGCGATTGCGTATTTCAAACGCTTATTAACTCAGGTTGGATTGCCGCCTGCATTATCGAGTGCGGTATTAGATTGGCAAGATCCTGATGATAATCCTGCGGATGGAGATGGCGCAGAGAATAGTTTTTATCTTGGGCAGCAACCTGCTTATCAAGCTGCGAATCGTCCGTTTGGACAAGTGGATGAGTTGAAGAAAGTTCGTGGTTTCGATACCAAGAGTTATCAGCTCATTGCACCTTATGTGACTGCATTGCCGTTGCCTTCGTTGATCAATATCAATACTGCACCGATGCCTGTGATTGCTGCGCTGGATGAAAATATTACTCCTGCTTCCGTCAATGCTTGGATTACTGCTCGTAATGCCAATCCTGATGCGATTAAACAGGTTTCTCAGCTGTGGACAGACCCAGCATTTTCTAAAGTTCCTGATGATAAGAAGAATACTTTAACGCCGTTACTGGATGTAAAAAGTAGTTATTTTCAAGCGCAGATCAATGTCAATTTGAGTGGGCGTAATCGATATCTCACCAGTGATATTTATCGGATAGGGCAGAAGGTCTATGTGTGGCGGAGGAGTTTGGCGCCGTTGCCAGTAGTTGCGCCAGTGTCAGCATCTTAGTTGTTGTTTTCAAATTATAAAATGTTGTAGCTGTTATATGGCTACTTTATGATAGCCATATAACTTTATAAGACGTATAATAATAAAATATATGTACGCCAAAGGTGAATGATCATGCAAACAAAGTTAACGCTAAGACTTGAAGATCAGTTAATTGCTGAAGCAAAGCGCTATTCAAAGCAGCATGGGAAATCATTATCTCAATTGGTGACGGATTATTTTTTAAATCTAAAACAACGTGATACTGATTCTTTAGGTCAGCAATCCAATGTGTCAAATACAAAAGCATCGGGTCTGCCACCGATTACATCCGCGCTTAAAGGTGTTCTCGCTTCCGCAGTCGTGGATGAGGCAGATTATTATAAATACCTCGAAGATAAGTATTTAGGGAATAAGAGCCTGTGAGAGTTTTATTCGATACCAACATTATTTTGGATGTGTTGCTTGGTCGAGAGCCGTTTGTACATGCCTCGGCTGATCTTATGTCGTGTGTTGAGCGTGGTGAAATTTCTGGATATTTGTGTGCAAGTACAGTGACAACGTTGTTTTATTTGGCGAGTAAAACTGTGGGTAAGGATCAGGCGCATACGCATTTAGCGATGTTGTTGCGTGTATTTGATGTGGCTGCGGTGAATCGGACGGTAATTGAGTCGGCACTTGCATCTCAGTTTGGTGATTTTGAGGATGCGGTGTTGTATTGCGCGGCAGCACATGCTGGGTTGGACGCGATTGTAACCCGTAATCCTCGAGATTTTAAACTGGCAAAAATCCCTGTTTATCAGCCTAATGAGTTGTTGGTGACTCTTGGGACGTAGTTAAATTTTATAAAAAATAGAGATCAAGGATATGAGTCAATTCGATCAACAATCTGGTTTTGTGGCAGGGACTTTAGTTCATACGGATAAAGGATTAGTGCCGATTGAGCAGCTTAAAGTTGGGGATTTTGTGCTATCAAAACCGAATAGTGATCCTAATGCACCTAATACCTATAAAAGGGTAACAAGGACGTTTAAATCAGACGAGAATAAACGGATACAGCTTTTAGGAGTTGTAAATTCCCTAAGAAATAAAGACTGGGATTTTTGGAGCGGAAATCCCTCTAAGTTTCCTGCTGGAACTATTTCAGAAGAATTTTTAGTTGCACGTGATAAATTTATTTGGATTGATAGGGTAAGTTGGGCAAGTGAAGATTTAGGTGGCACTTGCACGGAAATATCACCTGATGAACAAGTAGGGTGGCAGCGAATAGATTTTTTACACGAAGATATGGAGTTAAGACTGATTGGTGGGGAAAATGCAACATGTACCATGGCTGGCAATACGTTTTCGTTAATCACCACTGATATAGATGGACTTTTGTATGAAGGGTTTTCTACAACTGATCCGAGGAGTGTATGGGATACGCGCAGCGGAGTGATTCAGGAATATAATGTAGCCGAATTGATGATGTATGAGGATGATGAACGCCTTAATTTTGACTTGTTCATTTCAGAAAACAATATTCCTCAACCTTTGGTTGAATTTGGTCGTTTTTATTTTTCTCGCCGTCGTGCACTGCATATATATGGCGAAGAACTACTAAAAAAACTTATTAATGATAAGCCTAACTTTAAGCTTAGAACCAGCGAAGTAAAAATTGAAACGGTCGAAAGCTCGAAAGTAAATCCATTATATGCAAATGATTATGTATATAACATTGAGGTGGAGGACTATCATACTTATTTTATTGGTAAATTAGGTTTGTGGATACATGACGCATCTGCAAACATATCCTAAGTTTCACCAATGGTCAGAACAACGTATAATCTAACCTTTCATTCTCGTACACCAAAATCAAAGCCGTCAAAACTATGCTGATCCGCAAGCTCTTTAAGTTTGAAAATGCCCATATCGTGCGTAACTGTACGAGTGATCGTTGTCGCCGTTCGATTCATGGACACAGCTATCAAGTGGAATTGATCTTGGAAGCGAATCGTCTGGATCATGGTCAGATGGTCTATGATTTTGGACTGCTAAAAGGTCATATTCGAGACTTGATCGATAGCTTCGATCATGCAATTTGTTTTTGGAATCAAGATGATGCTGGTTATATTGATGCTTGCAAACAGTATAGCGCGCGTTGGATTTCATTGCCAGTTTCACCTTCGGCTGAACAGTTTTCGCGCTTCTTCTTTTTCCTAGCTGATACGATTCTACGTCAAACCATCACCCAAAACGGGGAAGGCGATGTGGTTGTACATTCGGTCATCGTTCATGAAACCGCAACAGGTTACGCCCAATGTTTCCGTGCTGACGTTGAAAATGAACAAATGGGCGTTTTAAGACTGGCTGATTTTGAGTTCTCAGAACAAGTTCAAATCGAATGGACTGATCCGCAGATGTTTGAAAAAATGAAAAATGGCGTGGGCTTTGCAAATCCGCACGTCGAACACAGTGTGAGAGTAGATGTTTAATGTCACAAGAAACGCAACAAACTGATTCTCATATTCAAACCGAAGTCACTTCACCTGTTATTCCATTAGAAATCCAAAATCTACCCATGGCACGCGACCGACATCGCTTGTCGATGCTTGAGCGTGGCAGCTTCAAAGGTGAAAAGCCGAAAGATGGAAAGCCACAAGACAAAGAACGTCACGCACAACTCTTAGAAAAATCAAACGCCGAAGTGGTCGCACGTTTTTCGCGCTTGCCAAACATTACCCTTAATCTTGAACTCCCAGTCAGCCAATCCGCCGATGTGCTGATCGAAGCCATTGAAAAAAATCAGGTCATTATCGTCGCAGGTGAAACGGGTTCAGGGAAAACGACGCAATTACCGAAGCTGGCTTTGCTTGCTGGACGTGGTTTGACGGGTTTGATTGGACATACGCAGCCACGTCGTCTTGCTGCGCGGAGCGTGTCGCAGCGGATTGCAGAAGAATTGGGCGAACCGCTGGGTAAATCGGTTGGTTTTAAAGTTCGCTTCAATGAAACAGGCGATAACAACGCGTTTATTCGATTAATGACCGACGGAATCTTGCTGGCTGAACTGGCGCATGATCGTTTCCTAACGAAATACGATACGCTGATTATTGATGAGGCACATGAACGTAGTTTAAATATTGATTTTATTTTGGGTTATGTACGTCAGATATTGCCGAAACGTCCTGATTTAAAAGTCATTATTACTTCAGCAACATTGGATGTGAATCGTTTTAGTCGTTATTTTAATAACGCGCCAGTGTTTACCGTAGAAGGCCGTAGCTTTCCTGTAGAAGTGCGTTATCGTCCGATTTCGGATCTGCCTGTCGGTGGCAGTGATGATGATGAGTTTGATAATTTCGAGGAAAACTTGCCGCGTGCGGTCGTTGCCGCTGTTGAAGAGTGTTATATAGATGCAACCAATAAAGGCAATTCACAAAAAGCCGATATTCTAATTTTTGCCAGCACCGAAGCTGAGATTCGTGAGCTGCAAGAAGCGTTAAATCGATATGGGCCAAAGCATACCGAGATTTTGCCACTCTATGCGCGTTTGGCGCTGAATGAACAACAACGGATTTTTAATCCATCGGGTAAAGGTCGGCGAATTATTATTGCGACCAACGTCGCTGAAACGGCGTTGACTGTTCCCAATATTCATTATGTAATTGATTCTGGTTTTGCGCGGATTTCGCGCTATTCCTATCGTTCGCGCGTGCAGCGTTTGCCGATCGAGGCGATTAGCCAAGCGGCTGCAAACCAGCGCAAAGGGCGATGTGGACGGATTGCCGCGGGTGTGTGTATTCGACTGTATAGCGAACAAGATTTCTTAGGGCGTCCTGAATTTACTGAACCAGAAATTCGTCGTACCAATCTTGCGTCTGTTTTGCTGCAAATGGCAAATCTTGGACTCGGTACGTTTGATGATTTTGAGTTTATTGAGCCACCTGATTATCGTTTGGTCAATGATGGTACGAAGTTACTCGTTGAACTCGGTGCATTGGTTGAAGGCGAGAAGGCGCTCACGCCAATTGGTCAACAAATGGCAAAAATGCCGATTGATCCGCGTTTGTCACGCATGATTTTGGCAGGTTCGCACTTTGGGGTGTTACATGACACGCTCATTATCGTTAGCGCGCTGTCGGTACAAGATCCACGTGAACGCCCTGCTGATAAACAAACCCAAGCAGATCAAAAACATGCGCTGTTTAAAGAAAAAGATTCTGATTTCTTATTCTATACCAAACTTTGGAAAGTTTTAGCTGAACAAAAAGGCGAGTTGACTGAGAACCAACGACGTAATTTTGCTAAACAGCATTATTTGAGTTGGTTACGTATTCGTGAATGGAAGCAAACCCATAAGCAATTATTGGATTTGGCGGAACAGCTAAAGCTATCCTTTAACGAAACCAAGATTTTCGATGAGAAAATTAATAAATACGTTACAGGTAACACAAAGCAAGCCGTTGTTATTCCTGATCCAGAGGGCTATGTACGTCCAGCCAATTATGAAAATTTGCATCGTGCATTATTAACTGGATTACTGTCTTTCGTCGCACAAAAGACCGATCAGAAAAACGAGTACATGGCAGTGCGCCAACAAAAAACGCGCATCTTTCCTTCAAGTACATTGAATCGTGCCAATGCCGCTTGGGTGATGTCGTTTGAAATTGTCGAAACCAGCCAAGTGTTTATGCGCCAGCTTGCCAAAATTGAGCCTGAATGGATTATTTCAGCGGCGCGTGGATTGCTCAAATATCATTATTTTGAGCCGCATTGGGCGAAGAAACCAGGATTGGTGAATGCTTATGCGCAAATTTCACTCTTTGGTTTAATCATTCAAGCACGCCAGTTGGTGAATTATGAAAAAATTAACCAACTTGAATCGCATGAAATCTTCTTGCGTGATGGCTTAGTCACTGCTGAATTGGGCGTCACGCCGCCGTTTTTAAAGCACAACGTGCAAATGCTCGAAGATGTACAGCGTGTCGAAGATAAGCTGCGTCGTCGTGATTTATTGGTTGATGAAGAGACGTTATATACATTTTACCAAACGCGTGTGCCTGAGGCGATTGCCAGTCGGCGTGCATTTGAAGATTGGCGCGGTGAAGTTGAGAAGACGAAGCCTAAGTTCTTGTATCTCACTGAAGTCGATATTCTTGCGGACTCTGTGCCAGATACGGATGCGTTTCCTGAGCGATTTCAAGTTGGCAAGCTGACATTGCCGACACGTTATGTGTTTAATCCTGCGGGTGATGATGACGGCGCGATTCTGACGATTCCTGTGCAAGCGCTGCCGCAGCTTGATGCGAATGCACTGTCTTGGGGAATTCAAGGCTGGCGTTTTGATTTGGTCGAGGCATTGCTCAAGTCGCTGCCGAAAGAGCAACGTCGTAAATTGGTACCGATTCCTGATACCGCAGATCGTATTTATGTTGATCTAAATATTCAGTCGGGTTCAAGTATTGCCAGTGAAATTGTCCGTGTGTTGAATATGCATGACATTCGAGTCGATAGCTTTGATTTCACAACGATCCCCTTGTTTTTACGTCCAATGATCGAAGTGATGAATGAGCGTAAGCAAGTCATTGCCAAAGGGCGTGATTTAAATGATTTATTGGCAAAATGCAAAGCGCAAACGACGACGCCACTTGCAGGAACACAACCCGAAAAAACAGGCGCGATTACGACTTTTCCTGAGCGTTTTAATTTTGAAAGTACACGAATGATTTCAGGTTTACAGGTCAGTCAATATCAAGCGCTGGTTCCTGTAAAAGAAGGCGCTTCGGAAAGTGCTATTTCCATTCAGATTTTTACCGATGAAAAAACGGCTCGTCTGGCACATCGACAGGGTGTGTTGCATTTATTATCGTTACAAGTAACAGATTTGGGCAAGCAATTGAAGAAACAATTGCCCAAAGCACTAATTCTGACCTTTGCACCGCTGGGAAATCAAATTGCGCTAGAGAATTTACTCATTCGTGCAACTTTAGATGCAACCTTTCAAAAGCTGCCAATGAGTCGTGCTGAATTTGATGTCATGCTTGCACAAGATAAACCCAAGTTCTTGGCGACAGGGCAACAGGTTCTCAAAGAACTCACAGAGATTTTTGTCTCGTGGCAAGTGATACGTCGCCAGTTGTTAACGTTAGACCAAAATGTCTTTGGGCGAAATATGGATGATGTCGAAGATCAGTTGGATGCGTTGCATTTAAATGATTTTGTCTATCGGATCGATACAGAGCATTGGCGGCAATATCCGCGTTATTTAAAAGC
The DNA here is from genome assembly GCA_014378805.1 of Moraxellaceae bacterium. GTDB lineage: Bacteria > Pseudomonadota > Gammaproteobacteria > Pseudomonadales > Moraxellaceae > Aquirhabdus. Next base: position 343 of record JACMMY010000097.1, on the reverse strand, counting down.
GTTAGAGCTGCGTTTAGAGCGTTTGCCGAACAGCTTAAGCAAAGATCATGACAGTGTGAAAGTCTTACAGCCGTTCATGCAGCGTTTAAAAGGTCGTGATAGCGAGGCCGAAGTTGCTGAATTTCGTTGGTTGCTTGAAGAGTTACGTATTTCATTGTTCGCTCAACCGATGAAAACACGTACGTCTGTGTCACCAACAAGACTAGACAAACTCTGGCAAGCGGTAGAAACTAAGCGATAGTTTATATTGTAACAATTTCTTGCCGTAAGTTTTTTTTAGCAATAATCTGAGTTACCCCTAAATTCAGTTTTTGTAGCCATTTTTAAGATTGTCGTGAACGAG
>JACMMY010000096.1 GCA_014378805.1 Moraxellaceae bacterium | reverse complement strand
TAAATTAAATTTTGCAAAAACATTAACCGTTACTGCGATTACCACAAGCTGCTTAATGATCGGCGCATGTTCGTCTATTTCTCCGCAACAACAGCAAATGACGGCTCTTGCCGCATCAGGCGCCGCGGGTGCAGCAGTTGGACATCGTTCTGGCGGTAGTCGTGGTGCTGCAATCGGCGCGGCGGTGGGTACTGGTCTCACTGGAACAGCTGCAGGTTATGACTCGCGTACCACGATCAATGCTGCGATTGGCAGTGGCGTTGGCGCTTATGCTGGAAGTCAATGGATTGGCGGTGAGGAAGGCGCTGCATTGGGTGCTACTTTAGGTGGTAGTGTTGGTGCGTCGGTTGGCAATCAATAAAACAGATAATGTTTTCAGGTGAGAAAACTTGTCCGAGGGGCAAGTTTTTTTTTGCCTGTAGGATATGGTTAACCCATACTACGCAAACTAAGGATTTAACATGGCATTAAGCTCAAATTCCATAATCCATTTCACAAATGAAAAGGACAACTTAAAGAATATTTTGGAAGGCAACTTCAAAATTCACTATTGCACAGAATCTATTAAGCTTACTTCTGCAAAAACTACTATTTTTCTATCCCCAATGGTGAGTTTTTGCGACATCCCTTTATCTGAAATCAAACACCACATGGAAAGTTATGGCAGCTATGGCATTGGATTAACCAAAGAAATGGGCTGAACGAATGGGCTTGAACCCTGTTTTATATATAGCAAACGGCTCCCTACTTGCAATCAATATCCGGAATGCATTAGTACACTTCGCCCTACCAGAAAACAAGATCAAACCAGATGTCGGTGATAAGGAAAAATCGTTACTTGATATTTTGAGATACATTAAAAACTATCAAGGTGATTTAACGCGCAGGGATTCAACGAAATCAAAGAAAGATTATAGATTTTCAGACGAACGCGAGTGGCGCTATGTACCGCCATTGAATGAGGAGTGCATTTTGTTTGCATCGAAAAAATATTTCGATGCAAACAAAGAAGAAACTATAGAGTCCGCACAAAAACTTAGACTTAACTTCGAACCCAATGACATTAAATACATAATTATTGAAAACGATGAAGAAATTCCAGAATTTATTGAGCACGTAAGAAGCACAAAAGGAAAAAAATACACTCATGCAGATATTGAACGTCTGACGACTAGAATTTTGACATCGGAACAAATCAAGACAGACATGTGATCAGATGAGATCACAAATGATAGAAAACCAATAACTGGATTTTCTATCATTGATTCACCTCGTGAAAATCCCCTCAAAATTCACTATACTACCCACCAATTTTTTCACTTTTCGCATGGATTGCCATGAGCACCGCCACGACTCCTCAAAAAAGCCAAGCTATCTCTAATCTGACCTTTCAAGAACTCATTCTTGCCCTGCAAAATTACTGGGCAAATCAAGGCTGTGTCTTACTCCAGCCTTACGATCTCGAAATGGGCGCAGGAACGTTCCACACTGCAACGTTCCTCCGTGCGCTTGGCCCTGAAACGTGGAATGCCGCATACGTGCAACCTTCACGCCGTCCAAAAGACGGACGTTATGGCGAAAACCCAAACCGTTTGCAGCATTACTATCAATTCCAAGTCGTGCTCAAACCAAATCCAGCCAATATCCAACAACTCTATCTCGATTCGCTAAAAGCCATCGGCATCGACACACTGACCCATGATATTCGCTTCGTCGAAGACAACTGGGAGTCACCAACGCTGGGTGCGTGGGGCTTAGGTTGGGAAGTGTGGTTGAATGGCATGGAAGTCACTCAATTCACCTACTTTCAACAAGTTGGCGGCTTAGAATGTTATCCAGTCACAGGTGAAATCACCTACGGACTTGAGCGTCTGGCGATGTATTTGCAAGGCGTGGATTCGGTTTATGACTTAGTCTGGACACGCGGTCAGTTTGGTACGGTCACTTACGGCGACGTCTTCCATCAAAACGAAGTGGAACAATCGACCTATAACTTTGAACACGCCAATGTCGAAAAAATGTTTGAACTGTTTGATTTCTACGAAAGTGAATCGAACCGTTTAATGGCTGCGGAATTGCCATTGCCTGCGTATGAAATGGTCATCAAAGCGTCGCATACATTTAACTTGCTCGATGCACGCGGCGCAATTTCGGTCACGGAACGTCAGCGTTATATTTTGCGTGTTCGCGGGCTCGCACGTGCGATTGCCCAAAGCTATGTCAATTCACGCGCGAAACTCGGTTTCCCTATGGCTGAACCTGCATTGCGCGACGAAGTATTAGCGAAGATGGCAGCAGAACTTGCACAAGAACAAGCACAACTGGAAAAAGATGCAGCAAAAGCGGAGAAGTCAAAATGAGCCTACACACCGTACTCTTTGAATTAGGCTGTGAAGAACTCCCGCCAAAAAGCTTAAAAACTCTGCGTGATGCATTGTTGTCAGAAGTCACTACTCGCCTCGCCAGTGCTGGCTTACCATATGCAAAAATCAACGCCTACGCTGCACCGCGTCGCCTTGCGATTTTGATCGAAGACATCGCAGGTCATCAACCTGATCGTGTCGAAGAACGTCGTGGTCCTTCGGTTGCGGGCGCATTCAAACCTGACGGCACACCGACGCCTGCGGCGATGGGTTTTGCTAAAGGTGCTGGCGTCGAAGTTGCTGACTTGATTCGCATTCCAACCGACAAAGGCGATTGGCTCGTTCATCGCAAGACTGTCACAGGTCAATCGCTTGATGAGTTACTGCCAAGCCTTTTGCAAGAATCACTGAATGCCTTGCCCATCGCAAAACGGATGCGTTCAGCGGCAAGTCGTACTGAATTCGTCCGTCCTGTGCAATGGGTTGTCTTGATGAAAGACGCGCAAATCATTCCTGCGACGATTCAGGATTTTGTCAGTGGCAATTTGACCTACGGTCATCGCTTCCACGCGCCTGCAGCCATTGAACTGAAATCAGCAAATGACTATCTCGCTGCGTTACGTGCTGCGTATGTCGTAGCGGATTTTGATGAGCGTCAACAACTGATTGATGCGCAAGTTGAAAAACTCGCAACCGAAGTGAATGCCATTGCACTTGTGCCAGCGGATTTACGCGATGAAGTCACAGGTTTGGTTGAATGGCCAGTTGCGCTGCGTGCGACCTTTGAATCACGTTTCTTGCATGTACCACAAGAAGCCTTGATTTCAACCATGCAGGACAATCAAAAATACTTCTGTCTAGTCGATGCGAATGACAAGCTGCAACCGTATTTCATAACCGTATCGAATATCGAAAGCAAAGATCCAACACAGATCATTTTGGGTAATGAAAAAGTAGTTCGTCCACGTCTCACCGACGCGGAATTTTTCTTTAAACAAGATCAGAAACAACCACTCGCCGCGCGCCAAGAAAAATTAGCGAATCGTGTATTCCAAGCGCAGCTCGGGACGTTGTGGGATAAAACGGAACGCATTACCGCACTCGCAAGCTACATCGCCACGCAAATTGGCGCCAACGTAGAACACACCGCGCAAGCTGCCAAACTCTCGAAATGCGACCTCGCTTCAGAAATGGTTGGTGAATTCCCTGAACTTCAAGGTATTGCAGGTAGTTATTACGCCGCGCTTGAAGGTGCGCCTTCGGATGTATCCGAAGCGATTCGTGAGCAATATTTACCAAAATTCGCAGGCGATGTCTTGCCACAGACGTTGACTGGCGTGAGCATTGCGCTGGCTGATCGTTTAGATACGCTCGCAGGTATTTTCGGCATCAACCAACCACCAACAGGTAACAAAGACCCGTTCGGTCTACGCCGTGTTGCGATTGGGATTTTGCGGATTTTGATTGAGAAACGTTTGTCGTTAAGTCTCATTGATTTGGTTGAGCACGCTGTTACTAACTACGGTGCAAAAATTGAGAACCCAGCGAAAACATTGACCGATGCGAATGCATTCTTACAGAGCCGTTATCGCTCAATGTACGAAGACCAAGGCATGCAAGTCGATGTGATTCTGGCGGTTCAAGCATTGAATCCAGTATCACCACTAGACTTCGATCAACGCATTCGTGCGGTTCAGCATTTCCGTGCACTGCCTGAAGCGACTGCGCTTGCAGCAGCAAATAAGCGTGTGGCGAATATTCTAGCTAAAGAAACGGTTAGTGTTGGCGCAGTAGATGCTGCCCTACTCGTTGAACCAGCGGAAAAAGCCTTGTACGAAACATTAGAAACGCTTGAACCACAAGTGCATCCATTGTTGGCTAAATCTGATTACACGCCAGCCTTGTCGCAACTTGCAGCATTGCGTGCACCGATTGATGCATTCTTTGAAAGTGTCATGGTAAATGCAGATAATGCTGCTTTGCGCTTGAATCGTTTGCGTTTGCTGACACGTCTGCGCTCGCTGTTCTTGAGCGTGGCGGATGTGAGTTTGTTGCAGGGTTAAGTTAGCATTCCCAGAGTCCCTTTCCCTGCGGGGAAAGGTTAGGATAGGGGGGTTGATTTTATGCTGTCACAGCAAAGTCAAAAGCTCCCCTATTGAAGTCTTTCCCTTCAGGGAAAGACTTCAAAGCGTACAGCTTCAATAATGCTTAATACTTTCCAATTGCACTGACAATTCCTTCAAGCACTGCATCCATATTCAACAATACATCATTATTCCAAAATCGAATCACACACAGTCCCAAACTTTGCAAATACAAACTTCTTTGTTCATCATACTCCGCCTGATCAATATGTTGCGAACCATCCAACTCCACAACCAAACCATATTCATGACAATAAAAATCGACAAAATAGCTACCGATTGGAGTCTGTCTACGAAATTTAACACCGAGTTGATTGAAACGAATTTTCTGCCAAAGAGCTTGTTCAGCATCTGTCATATTCTTGCGTAGAAGCCTTGCTCGATTGGTTTTTATTGTTGTTTTCATAAATCAGATTTCAGAACATTAATAATAAGTTTTCCCAGAGTCCCTTTCCCTGAGGGGAAAGGCTAGGTTAGGGGTGCTTTTGACTTTATGCTGAATAGCCAGATCACCCCCCTATCTAAATCTTTCCCCGATGGGAAAGACTTCAAAGCAATACTTTCCGCATTGTCAACCCAAACGCTTCACAAACACCTTCGAGTTACGCTGATAGTTATACATCGCTTGACGTGCCTCTGGCATATCGTCCACTTCCGCAGGCTCAAAGCCCTGCTCAATAAACCACAACGCAGTGCGCGTGGTTAACACATACAGATTTTTGATGCCTTTATTGCGTGCTTTGGCTTCCAGATAATCAAGCAACTCCGCACCACGATTCGAGTTACGATAACTCGGATGAATCGCCACACAAGCAATCTCTGCCGCAGGCGGCTCATTCGGTTGAGCAGGAATCGGATACAACGCCGCACAACCGACGATCATACCGTCACGTTCAACCACAGCAAACTGTGCAATCTCAGTTTCCAAACGTTCACGTGAACGACGAACCAAAATCCCCTCTTCTTCCAGCGGACGCAACAGCTCAATCAGACCCACGACATCATCAATATCAGCGGTACGAATTTCTTCATAAGGATCATTACTGACCAACGTTCCCGAACCATCGCGGGTAAAGAGTTCCTGCAACAACGCCCCATCTCGCGCATAAGAAATGATATGCACACGACGCACGCCACCACGACACGCATCCGCAGAACCGTGCATGTGGCGTAGAATTTCGGTATCGAGTTTTTTATTACGCAAGAATTGATCAACTTCGTTCGGAATCAGCTCGCGCAGCAAACGATTGTCTTTACCCGAAATGCCTTCGTGCTCACCCAAGAAAATTAATTTATCGGCTTTAATCGTAATCGCCGTTTCAACCGCTACTTCTTCTGCAAGTAGATTAAACACCTCACCTGTCGTCGAATAGCCCGTTGGCCCTAAGACAATGATATTGCGATTGGCAAGGCTCTTTTGCAGCGCCTCTGTATCCACCGAACGCACTTCGCCGGTCAGTTTAAAATCCACGCCATCACGCACGCCATACGGTCTTGCGGTCACAAAGTTACCCGATACGGCATCAATACGTGCGCCGTACATCGGTGAATTTGCCAAACCCATCGACAGCAAGGCTTCAATTTCCAAACGAATTGAACCGACCGCATCCAGCACACAACGCAATGCTTCGCGAGTCGTCACGCGTAAGCCATCATGAATCGGTGTTTCTAAACCGTATTCAATCAAGTTTTCATCAATTTGCGGACGCGCGCCATGCACCAGAATTAGCTGAATTCCGAGTGAATGCAACAATGCGATGTCATGGATAATATTGCGAAAATTATCATGATTTACTGCTTCGCCACCAAACATCAAGACAAAGGTTTTTCCTCGATGCGCATTGATATACGGTGCAGAGTTACGGAACCAATGAACATAATTATCGGTCATGGTATCTGGGGATAGAAAATCATCTGACATGGAAAAATCCTGTTGCAAACTGAACGCTTTAAAATGTATTAGTCCATGCTTTTTGACTGGCGTGGCTCTAATTTTGGCTGCAAATACGATAAGTCGATGTTAGCAGGAAAAAACATTGCCGCACATCATTCTCACTGTAATCCATAGACTTATCACATCAATAAAACGGTATATTATCGTTAACTTATTCTCGCAACATGACAACCCATGTCCACCATTCATCTTGTCGTCTGCCATTTTGCTGAAATTACACCAGCCGAAGAATCGCGCTTGTTAGCTTTATTGATGGCTGCGGATGAGGAAGGTATTGCTCGACATCCAGTATTGCGACGAAATCAACAATTAGCCCGCGCTTGGAGACGTGAGCTTCTCGCGCAGGCTTTGAATGTTAAGCCTGATCTACTGATCTTTGAAAAAGAAGCGCACGGTAAACCATTCCTCGCGAATCACAATATCAGCTTCAACATTTCACATAGCAAAGAAGCATTTGCAATGGTTTGGAGTTTAGATGCAATTCCACTAGGCATTGATATTGAAGATAAAATTAAAAATCGAAAAGAACAGACATTGGCGGCTCGAACTTTTGATGCGGCAGAAATGAAGGCTTGGCAAAACCCAGAACTTTCACCCATTCAAGCGCACGAACAATGGCTCAAGACTTGGACGCGTAAAGAAGCGGTTTTAAAGGCACATGGATTAGGCATTCGATTAGATTTGAATACGTTGAGTACAGAAAATACTGATGACACTCTTACTCATGTATTGCTTGGTGAATGGCAATATCGGAGCTTTGTTTTGGATGAGCAGGTGGTGAGTTTGGCTTGGCGAGGTGAAAAGGTAGTAGAAATCAATTTGTAACTATTTACGCCAGAACTCTTCGATTCCAAAACGATCACTTTTGACAGCGTCGTAATTTTCTGGATAGAACTCTTTTATTTGTTCCAGAATATATGCTTCTAATTCAATGAGCTGGTTTTCTGTAAACAACAAACCAATCCAAATTATTAAATCACCTGAATCAACAATTACGAAGTTTTTCCCTTTGATTTTGTCTTCTTTCTTACAGCGTTTAATCAAACTAAGTGGAAATATTTTTTTGCGAAATATGTTACTGCTCACAACCTTCTGGTCGGCAATCGTGATTTTTTGAGTCCCGAAAAATAATGCAACTATCAAAAAAATTAATACGATCAATCCTAAAAATAAACGACTTGCACCCTTAATCGTCGGATCATTTGTGATTATCGAATGAGTAAACAATAGAAAGGGCATAATCATAAGTACAGAAGCAAATCGCCCCGTTAATGAAGGTCTGAATACTTTAATAGAGCCACCATCCATCAAAAATTCCGCACACCAAAACTATTAACACGCCTCACCCATCACGCAATAATACTCAATCAACTGCTTCAAATACCCCACCATCGGTTCAATATTAGCAATCGGAATATACTCAT
>JACMMY010000095.1 GCA_014378805.1 Moraxellaceae bacterium | reverse complement strand
GCATGAAAAGCCAAATGACTCATGCAAATAATGCCAACAATATTGTTGATGTCGATCCTCAAGAAGTGCTTCGTGTAATTGGTGATGCAGATGGTATGTTGCATGGTCATACGCATCGCCCGATGGTGCATGAATTGGTTAATGAAGATGGTGAGAAAAAATTACGATATGTGTTGGGTGATTGGCGTATTGATGCTGAGACTCAGGCTGGTGAGGCTGTGATTGCTTGGTGGGATGAAGCTGGTTTGAGGCTGGATACGTTTAGGTTTTGAACGATTAGTGTTTTAATATTTTCTAAAATTAATAAAAAAGGAACTTATATGATAATTAGCCTTTGAATAATATCGTTTCATATTGCTTTATTAATAACATCATTTTGGATTACACGCCTTATAAGCGCACCTATTGAATTGATTTTCTTGTTCCTTCCAAAAGTGGAGCTGGATCATGGTGTATTTCTTAAGCTAGTAAATGCTCTTAATGTCGTTATCGTTTTTTACTTCATACTTAAGTATAGAACTTTAAATCCAAAAGTCTGGGTTATCCCTGAATTAGATGCAGGTTTAAAATTAATAAAAACTGGACATTTAGGATTAGGATTTTGTATAGCTGCGATTTTTGTTATGGTGTTGATTGGTGGTGGAAGTGGAGTTATTCTCGCCCCAGCATTCATATGGGCAATATATTTTTACTTCAAAGGTATACTTAAAATAACCTCTTTTTTGTTAAAGAGCGAACAGAAAGCTTAGCGTGGGTTGTTGAGGGGGAACCCGTCAATTGGCTTTGATATAGCGTGATGAGTTGTGTTTCTTAATCCATTCTACAACTTAATTGTGCTTAATCATATTCAACCGACAATCTGCTCGATCATCCGATTCGCAATTGATCCTTTAGGGGGTAATAGGGGCAATTGATCAAATGGATAAAATCCTGCCTCAGAAATCTCATCTTCTTGCAGAACTAATTCACCGCCTGCATATTCAGCCTGAAAGCCAATCATTAGATTAGATGGAAATGGCCAAGGCTGGCTGCTCATATAGCGAATATTTTTAATATCAATGCCCACTTCTTCTTTTACTTCTCGTGCTACTGCTTGTTCTAATGTTTCACCTACCTCGACAAAACCCGCAATTAGGCTAAACATCGGAATCGTAAATCTTGGTGATCTTGCAAGGAGAATGCTGGGTTGATTGCCCTCATCATGTCGAGTAATGGCAACGATCACGCAGGGCTGTAAGCGAGGATATTGCGTGTATTTACATGCAGGGCAGACCATAGCGTATTCGTTGGTATGTTGAATGGTCTTTTCGCCACAGTGGCTACAGAAGCGATGATTACGTTTCCAGAGTAGTAACTGAAATGCACGAGATGCGCGTTCAAATTCTGTCGTTGACCATTTAGTGACAATATTACGCAAGTTCGTCAGATTGAAGCCTGCTAACTGATGATCTTCTGCAACTTCACGTGTGATGTAACGAACGCCATCTACTTCAGTAACGAATAAATCTCCCAATTCCATTTCTGGTAAATCAGGTAATTTAAAATTTTCATCCACAAAAATAGAGTTTTTGTGAATCATTAAACACTTAATTTGTATATTTGAAATAATCAGTTCGTTTATGGAATGGTCTGGTGGAGTGACTGCCACAACGGGATATCCTTCAAGCTATGAGAAAATAAATTGGTTTGGTAAATATAAATTTAATTGCAGTATTCACATGAATTTAATGTGAATACTGCATGGAAAGTTGACGATTAAGCAGCAGATTTAACTGGAAAACCTAATTTTGTCAAACCTATCTCACCATAACCATAAGGTTGTTCGCCTGCTGGTTTTTTAGTTGCGATCCCTTCGAGTACATAATCTACCGACACAATTGCATCTGTCAGGTGAGCAATAGATTCAGCATCGGGTAGATGATCAGAGTTGAAATTTTGTTTAATATAGTTCGCGGCATTATGAAGAATGGCTTCACCGCGGGGCGCGTTTAAAAACGCCATTGCACCCGCAACGGATTCACAGATATCCGCAACTCCTTCAAGTTTTTGAACATCTTTTTCATTGTCCAGATAACCAAGCAAAGCTTGCATAACTGTTGTTAGATTTGTACGACTTTCGGTAACCAATAAGGTACGAGCTTCGTTCAATTGATGAAGTGATACGCGTAGATTGGTAAATGGAGACATCACCACACCAGGAGTATGCGTTTGTTCCATCAAAATAATAGCGTTTTCGCTGTCAAGTAGACGATCCATAAGGGTGTTGATTTGATTTTCATCGGGCATTTTCGACCAACTTGATACTTGGTTTGATTGTTCGATAAGTCCTTGACCTGCTTGACTTAATGTAAGAACTTCAAGTGTTTGCCCAAGTTCTTTTAGTTGTACACTTAGATGAGTTAAAGCATCTTCTTGCTGTTCTTGATTCACAATTAAGTCAACTAAGTTTTTAATTGAATTAATATTTTCGTGAATTAACAGACTGACTTCATTAACCACTGCTTGGTCTGGACCAAACAAAAATTGTTTATGATCGAGCACATCTTGATCAGGCTTAATTGTAGTCGAGAGTCCAAGCGCAGATAAGATCTCCTGGGAAGATTGAGGAGAAATTGCAGTCATTGTCAATACATCTGCAATTGCACTTGTGTGAGAAAGACGGCTAATTGAATCTGTCTTATGTGCGACACGGCGTTCCATTTGAGCAAGAATTCGTTTACGGCCATCGCTCAAATATGTATTTTGGTTAAGCGTCGTGATGACTTGTTTCGCGATTTGCCAATACAATCCTTCTGCATTTTGAGGTTCACGATCTGCAATTTGCTCGACTGCTTTTTGCATATAAATAAAATCGACTGCTTTTGCTTTTTTCTTAAGGACATTGTTTAAGCCTGTTTGAAACAAGCGGGCAAGATATGCACGATCTTTATCTGTGGCTTTTTCTGTCAATATCGATGGTTTAACAAGAGTAGATAGATTTCTTTGAATAAATGCATCATCAATATGATTGAGTAAAAACTGACCTTCAGAAATGATCGGTAGATTCAGTAATCGATTAATTTTATTGGTAATGGGTAGTAAAAGTTGTGGTGACAAAGTTTCACGCAGTAAAACAAATTCGAGGTAACGTGACAAGGTCATCAGACCTTCACTGAGTGCGGTGATTTGACTATCATCTGATGAGTCAAGATGTTCACATATGTATAGCAGAATCTTATGAATTGCATCACATAGCTCAATTGCACCATCCATTCGCATGAGACGCAAAATGCCACTGACTTGGTTGATTGAATCTGCCGAATCAAACAGTCCGACCGTATTGGTTTGATCTGACATATAGAGATTTAAAGCGGCTTCGACTTGATTTATGGACACATCAATTTCTGACTTCACAATGTGTAGTGAAGAAATATCAAAATGTTGCTTATGATCGAGAGATTTAGAATCTTGTACGTTGTTTGATGCAGACATATCCCTTTCCTGTGCGTTGTCAGTGTTGCTATCCGTTTTGCAGGTTAATCATGGCACGATAAACTGCACAACTCAATATAGAAAAACATAATCATTTGAATACTTTTAATCATTTAGGTTGAACACTTCACTTAAATGATTTTTAAGTAAAAAATAGATGGTTTCATATAAAAAACTCTTTGAGTTGAATTGGAAAGACACTCCATTGAGTAAATTATTTTAATTAAATTGATTATAAATCCTATTGTTGCTCAATTTTGTGCCAAATTGATACAGCACCGCCTTTTCCTCCATCAAGCTGTTGTAGCCAAGCACGATGTAACTCGAGTTCATCATCATGAGCCAATACAACAGAAAGACTACGCTTCACAAATTTGCCTGCTTGCGCAGCATTGACATGATTATCATCACTACTGTCCATATCCAGCGTGACTTGACCGCCAGTTAATTGTAAATAAACATCAGCGAGAATTTCAGCATCGAGCAAAGCGCCATGAAAAGTCCGATCGCGTTCTTTTACTTCGTAACGTTTTGCGAGTGCATCCAAATTGTTTTTTTGACCAGGATGCTTTCGCTTAGCCATCGCCAGGGTATCGGTGACCGTGACAATATCTGTTAAAGGTGAGTGTCCTGCCATTTGCATTTCAGCATCTAGGAACTTCATATCGAAGCTCGCATTGTGGGCAATCACTTCAGTACCCTGCAAAAATGCGACTAGTTCAGCCACGATATCTTTAAATAATGGTTTATCTGTGAGAAAGGCGTCACTCAGACCGTGAATATTCTCTGATTCACCCACAAGACGCTGCGGATTCAAATACACATGTAAAGAGTTACCTGTTAACTTTCGATTAACCAGCTCAATCACTCCAATTTCAACGATGCGATCGCCTGTTTTTGGGTCAAAGCCCGTAGTTTCGGTATCTAGTATGAGCTGGCGTTTTCCACTGGTGGTAAATGCATCGAGACGTTTTGTATTATGGGTGCGGACAATGCCTTGCGGCTTTTCTTGTTCGTTTTTTTGATCAATACTTTTTTCATCTAACAATGGTGCCCCGGAAATAATCGTTTGCTTGACTTGAGTTGCTTCTAATTCGGCCTGTTCTTCAGCGACAAACCAATCGGGTTCATCAATTTTTTTATTTTGATCATTTACTTCAAGATCGTACTCTTCTGCAAAATCATCTTCTTCAGGTGGTAGTAACAAATCCATTAATGAAGTAGTGGGTGGATTTGTCGTTGTTTTGGCGATTTTTATAATTGAAGGTGTTTGCGGTAAAATTTCCGCAGCCAGCGTTTGTGCTTTATTTTTGGGAAATGCCAACGAAGCGCCTTGCGTTTCAAGACCTTGATTGGCGAGTTGATCAGCTTTTTCGTTGCCTGCATGACCTGCATGACCTTTGATCCAACGCCAGTCAATTTTACGATGTTGACTCAGTTGATCAAGTTTTTGCCATAAGTCAGCATTTTTAACTGCGCCACCGTCACTTTTACGCCAATTTTTCTTTTTCCAGCCATGAATCCACTCACTAATCCCTTTTTGCACATAACTCGAATCAGTCCATACCGTGACTGGAGTTTGTGTGTCAGTTCGGACTAAACCTTCAATCGCAGCCATCAGTTCCATGCGATTATTGGTGGTTTCTAGCTCGCCACCACAAAATTCCGCAGTCTGATTGTCGGCATATTCGACATAGACACCCCAGCCACCTTTTCCTGGATTACCACGGCAAGCACCATCAACATATAGCGTGTTTGATTGAGTCGTGGTGAGCTGTGTCATAAAAATATCCAATGATGTGCTAAGTAAATGAGTCTAGTTTGCTTGGTTATTATGCCGTATTTTCTATGTTTTGCACGTATGCTTATTCAGCAAAAATGAGTGAATGCGTACATTTAGGCAACATTCGCTTACGAGCAATTCTGTCTTGAGTATTGGTGACGAGAGCATTATCAGTCTACAATTAAGAGTCTGAATGCGTTGAACTGGAAAAACTATACATGATGTCGTCGTCTTTGTTGCCTGTGCAAGTAATCACTGGTGTAGAACTTGCAAAAAATCGCTTAAAAAATAGCAGTAAGTTGGCGTACCCAAAATTTCCACGATATACACAACATGTATTGGTGATTGCGATTGCAGCAATTATGGCAGGCTGTAGCTCAACGCCTGTTCAACCCAATAATCAAAAGGTGCATGGCAAAAAAACGCATACATCAAACGCAATTATTACATCTGGGCAAAATGACTTAGATTTAGAAAGTGCAGACTCTTTAGAAGAGTTGCTTCAAGCAACCGATATGGAGGCTGTCGAAGGAGATCGATTAGCCGTATTACGTTACGGGAACCTCTGGAAGCGTATTTTGGTCGGTTACCGCATGGATTTATCGGTGAATAATTCACGGATTGATGCGCAGCGAAATTGGTTTATCAGTCGTCAGCCGTATATTGATCGTTTGTCAGCGCGTGCTAGTCGTTATATTTATTACACCGTCACAGAAGCGGAACGTCGTGGCATTCCAACCGAGTTAGCGCTACTCCCAGTGATTGAAAGCTCATATGATCCTTTTGCGAATAGCGGCGCTTCCGCAGCAGGGATGTGGCAGTTTATCCCAAGCACGGGTCGTGAATACGGTTTACGTCAGAATCAATACTATGATGGTCGTCGTGATGTGGTTGAGTCCACGCGCGCTGCGTATGATTTTTTAACCAATTTATATAAGCAATTCGGTTCGTGGGAACTTGCGCTGGCGGCTTACAATGCAGGTGGCGGTCGTATTCAACAAGCCATTAATCGTAATATTGCTCAAGGGTTACCCACAGATTATTGGTCACTAAGACTTCCGACTGAAACAATGAATTATGTGCCGCGCTTTCTTGCTGTGGCTCAGATGATAAAAGATCCACAAAACTATGGCGTAAAATTACCTAATATTGCAAATCGGTCTCACTTTCGCCAAGTGTCACTCTCAGGTCCTGTCGATTTAGATCAAGTTGTTCGTACAACGGGTTTATCCAGTAAAGAAGTATTAGAACTTAATCCTGCTTTTTTACAAGGGGTGACTGCACCGACAGGCCCACATCGCGTACTCATTCCAACCAGTTTACCAATGACTGTCGATAGTCGATTAAAAGCAATTCCACTCTTAGATCCAAGTCGATTTGGCTTTAGTAGTGAAGGGGCTTTACTTGCGATGAGTCAACCGATTACTCAGACGATTACTCAAACCGTGACGCGAACGACCACGCCAGCGATGTTAAGTACGGCACAAGTGGCATCCATGATGTCATCAGGTACGCGGACAAATAACAGTGGCAATGTGACTCAATCAATAGCGACTCGCAATAACCAACGGATTCCAACCGACTCTGATTCGTTAGCTGCAATGGCCAATCAAGCGGTTGTACCGTCATCAGCGCGTATCGCTAAAGTCGTTGAAAATATTCAATCTCGACCAGTCGTCAGCACACAAAAGACGACAACCACGACGACCTCAACGTCTGTTTTACAACCTGTGATTACAAAAACTGATGCAACCACCATAACCGTGACGACACGACCCACTATTCCAAACAATAGTAATTTCACTTTTACACCCATCACCCCTGCGAATACCACGAATGCAAAAACGATAAATCCAGCGACGAGTATCAACACGCCGACAATAACCAGTTCAATCACGACGACGACCGAGAATACTCTCGTCAGTTCACCGTCAGCAGTGACCCAATCACCTATTGTCGTTGCACCAGCTCAGTCACCTAACATCACACCAATCATCGCCATGACGATTGATAAAAAAACGTCTGATCAAAATAGAGCGTCTATCGTCGATCCATTAGATGGAAAAGTTGTGCTGTCAACGCTTCAACCACAACAAACCGTGGTTGAGACAAAGACTGAAATCAAGGTATCAAATATCGATGTTAGAAAACTGACCTCATCTGATCTTAAAATTAATAAGTTAATCCCAGCTGAAACTAAAGTTATTGCGCAAGTAAAGACACCTGAAAAACCGAAAGGCGTTCGAACAGTGTATACCGTCAAAGCCGGTGATACGCTGATTAATGTGGCAACGAGGGCAGGTTTATCTTGGCGTGACATTGCCAAATGGAATCAAATGGATGCAAATGCAAATTTGATTACAGGCACACCGCTTTATTTGTATGGCGCTAAGAAAGTTGTAGAAGCTCCCGCAACTAGTTATGTCGTTCAATCGGGTGATACCCTGACCGATG
>JACMMY010000094.1 GCA_014378805.1 Moraxellaceae bacterium | reverse complement strand
TTATTAAGACCTGTACTCGCTGTCAGGGTTACTGTTGGCGAACTCAGACCTACTGCCACGGGTTGACTTGACGAAGACAGCGAACGCGTTAAGCCTCCAATCTGTCCATTTGAATCATATTCAGGTAAAACTGGCTGAAGCTGTGGCTGCCGAGTCGCGAGCACAACCTCATCTAACTCGGTATTTGTCATGATTTTCACTTGTGCACATGCGATACTGCAATAAGCAGCCATCCAAATACTCACAATAAAATACTTAACCATGTCCACCACCTCTCAAACAATTTAAATCTTCGCTTCATTATTAACCGTTTTTACGAATAAATCCAAGTTAAAGTCTGTCATTAACTCAAGTCTATGATTTTTAAATATCATCAAAAACCTTGATTGATTTATATCTTAAACCCGCAATATAGGAGGTTTGAAAAAGCTCACTCAGTATTAAAAGAGAATTCAAGCTATGTTCGAACTCTTAGTCAAAATTAAAGTAATACTCACGTGAAGCTCTGAGATAATACTTAATTCTTTTCGAAAAACGATTAGATTAAATTTTAGGACGTGATGTGTTTCATCATTGATGACTTACCACAAACTCAGGATATTGATGATCTAATCATCCAAAGTCCCAATCGACCTAGACTATTCGCGAGCTTCAACCGCATTATGCGCCAGTCTGCCAACGCCTGAACCCGTTGTTGTTCGGCTTTAGCAAGGGCACTCTGTGCATTAAGCAACTCGATGATCGTTCCCACACCCGCCTTGTAACGCCCTTTTGCCACATCAGCAGATTGTTTTGCGCTATTTAATAACTCATCGGTTGCCGTTAGATTTTCAGTATCTGTCGTCAGCATTTGATAGTTTCGCCATACATCCAATGAAATCTGCTTTTCGGTATTGGCTAAATCCGCAGCTTTGGATTCGGCTTCTGCTCGTGCTATTCGCACCCGATAACTACGACTGAATCCCTCAAATAACGGAATACTGACCTGTATACCGATACGACTATTATTATTATCAATCGCGGATGGTGGCTGACCCGTTTGATGATCACGCGTTATACCCCCTGTCAGCGCAATCGTGGGCAAAACTTCATTTTGTACCGCAGAGATCTGCGCATTTGCAGCTGCGAATTGGGCTTATGCAGCAATAATACTGGGATGAGCACGTTTTGCTTCAAGGATCAACTGATCGACTGCCTTCACAAATGCCATATCAGGACGGTTATTTTCATCCGCCTTGGCAGTTAAGGAAGTATTCGCGTCCATACCCATGGCAAGTGCCAATACTCCTTGTGCAATTTTTAAATCACCAAGCGCTTTAACACGATCCAGTCTCGCTTGCGCAAAATTAGTTTGAGCCTGTAATTTATCCGCTTGTGATCCCGCGCCTGCACGATATTGCGCATCTGCGGCTTTAAAACTTTCTCCCGAAAATTTTTCAGCTTCAGAATAAGCATTCAATGCACTTTGTGCACTCAGTACATCATAATAAGCCTGAGCTGCCGTAATAAACACCGTTTGCAGCGTAGCGTCTTCAGTTGCGTTAGCCGCGATTAAAAGCTGTCGTGCATTATCCAGATTTGCCTGACGTAAACCAAAATCAAATAAAACCCAATTGGCATTTAATCCAAAATTGCGCGAGATTGTCTTTGAGTTATAGTTGAGTGCGGGCGTATCTTGAACTAAATAATTGTTGTGACCTTGAGTATAACTACCCGAAAGGCTCATCGTCGGAAGATAGGCGGACTTAGCCACACCGACTTGCGCATCCTGTACTTTAACCGCAGCCCAAGCCTGTCTTGTTTGCGGATTATGACATAATACTTGCTCAACAGCCTGCGATAAATCAATGACTGTGGTTGTAGTGACTGGACATAAATCGTGAAGTGGATTGGATAAAATCATACTTTTGGAAGGCGAAATCGAAATATCTTTTTGGGTCGCAAAAGGATCAAAATCGAACGCATGCACACAGAAGGGCAACAACGTGGATAGCAAAAATATTTGCTTCAAAGCGACTAAAAATTCAACCCTTCTCCATCCGTTATATTGATGATTACAGCATAGACGTATCAATTTTCTCATCCTCTAAAATCTGTCCATCACCAAGTACAATCACACGTTTTGCAGATGCAATGGTTTCAGGACGATGCGCAATCATAATTCGCGTGATATTCAGCTTGCGAATAATATGATTGACCTCATTTTCTTTAGAAACATCAAAATACTCGTTGCTTCATCTAAAAATAAAATTTTCGGTCGCTTATATAAAGCCCGCGCCAAGAGTACCCGTTGCTTCTGTCCGCCAGACAATACGCTGCCCCTCTCACCAATCAGAGTATTAAAACCCATTACCATGGCTTGAATTTCATCTGCAATTGCTGCCATTTTGGCGCACTCGACAATTCATTGTTGATCCGCGTTCGGATCAACAATGAAATGTTATCACCGATAGACCCAGCAAATAAAATGTCATCTTGCAGCACTGTGCCCACCATGCCACGCAGAGTATCGATCCCAATTTTTTTAACACTCACGCCACCGATCAACACATCACCCTCGGTTGTCGGCAAGATACCCAGTAAGATATTCATCAACGTTTTTTTACCTCAGCCAGAAGGACCAACGATTGCAACGGACTCACCTGCTTTAATTTTAAGGCTAATATCGTTTAAAATCAGCGGCTCTTCTTCAGAATAGCGATAACTTAAATTAATTGTCTCAATTGACGCTGTTAGCTCAACAGGATCAGTCGAGCTCGATGTCGTTGGCATCAGTTCAGGCTCAGTCAAAATAATATCTGACAAACGCTCACCTTGTAGCTGAAGCATTTTAACTTCCACAAACTTATCAATCAGCGAAGCCACTCGACTATCAAACTGACCTTTGTACGCCATAAAGGCAATCAACATCCCAACGCTAAAATGACCATCTAAAACTAAACTTGCGCCCAACCAAATGATCAAAATATTTTCAACAACAAACAACAAACAACAAACAACAAACAACAAACAACAAACCTTTGAATAGTTTAAAAAAAATTAAAAGTATTTCAGTCTGAATTCAGGCATTGGTTTGATCTCCAACCAGAGATAACCATACTGAACGACGTGCGTCTTGGCGTTGAAAGAGCTTAATGGTCTTAACGCCACGAATCGTCTCCATAAAATGACTATGTTGCTTGGCACTATGGACGATTTCTTCCTCCGTTGCTGTACGTAAAGGACGATACCAGATCCAACGGCTCAGCCCATATAACGTCATTGCAGCCACTGCGATCCAACCCAATAGCGGACTATAAATAAACATCATCAGCAATGTTACTGCCGTCATAATGCCATCTAAGATAGCCTCCACAAATGATGTCGTTAGCGTGTGCTGAATCTGCTCAATCGAGCCAAAGCGTGAAATCACATCGCCCATATGACGCTTTTCAAAATACTGAACGGGCAAACGAACTAAATGACTAAACACATTGGCGCGCCATTGCACACTGAGTGTGGTGCCTAAATACAAAATCAACCAAGATCGAATCACGCTCACCACTTGTTGCATGACCATCAATAGCGAAAAACCAATCGCTAAAGTCGCTAATAAATCACGATCTGCTGCCACGACAACATTATCGATCACCCACTGCATAAAAAAAGGATTGACTAGCGCAAATATTTCCAGTGCAAGTGCCAGTAGTATAATTTGACCTAATGAACGCCATAATCCTGTAATCGAACCCATTAACTCACGTAATTTAATGTTTTTCTTTTGCTCTTTAGGAATAAATTCTGCACTTGGCCATAGCTCTAAAGCAATCCCCGTAAAGCAGTTCGAAACCTCTGACAAGGAAAGCTCTCGCACTCCGAAAGCAGGATCAAAAATCGTCACTGATTTTTTGTTAACCGCCTTCAAAACGACAAAGTGATTAAGATTCCAATGCAAAATACAAGGCGTCTTTAGCTGATTCAGATCCTCTAACTCTAACTTCAGGGGTCTCGTTTCTAAATCCAATTGATGAGCAATACGGATCAGAGTACCCAAAGTCATCCCTTTCAACGATACTGAAAATCGCCGTCTTAACGATCCTAAATCAGTTCGATCCCCATAGTAACCCGCAACCATTCCCAGACAAGCAAGCCCACACTCAGTCGCTTCCGTCTGTAAAATCAGCGGAAGTTTTTTTTGAAAACCAAAAGAAATTTCATCGAGAAAAGACATAATAAAGATACTATCTTGAGGTTCAAAGTTTACCTGTTAGGCTAAAAAGAGGTGCAAGCACCCATTCGTATAAATGTCTTTTCTCTTGCAAAATATCCGCTTCAACCAGCATTCCCGCTTGCAAAGCTTGCGGTTTACCATACGCTTGAATGGTTTGTTGGCTGAGTTTGACAGTAATCCGATACAGCGGTTCACTATTTAAAGCGGTGCTATTTATTGTGCTGATATTGGTAAAATCACTACTGGGCAAAGCCGTCTTGGACACTGAAAGTACTGTTCCTTTTGCGTGTCCAAACTTCTGATAAGGATACGCCTGATACCGCAGAATAACCGCATCACCAGGTTTAATAAAACCTATCGCCTTGATTTGCGCATAAAGCTGCGCTTGTAGAATTGAACCTCGAGGCACAATACTCACCAAGGGTTTACTGCTATCGACTGTTTGACCCACCTCAGCGATCACGGCTGTTGCAATACCTGCCTCGGAAGCCGTCATAACCAGACTACGTTTTGCTTCACTTTCAGTCAGTTCTTGACCCGTACTGTTTAACATCCGATGCACTTGCGCTAATTGGTTTTGCTGAGTCAGCGATAAGCTTTCCAATGTATGTCGCTGCTGATTCAGATCAAGCCCAACCGTAATCTGATCACGCTCCAGACTTTGTAACCGTGACTGCTGATCCAAAAAATCAGCTTGTTTTTGTTGAAATTGTTCTTTAGAAATATAATCTTGCGCCAGCAAACCTTGGTAACGGCTTACGGCTTGTCCTGCAAGCGTCACTCGATTTTTTTGTCCATCGATTTGACGATTTAGATTGGCAAGCTCTAACTGTAAATCTGCAATTTTGTTGTTTAATGCAGCACGGTCATTCAGCTGAATACTTTCGGTTTTATTGAATTCATCTTGTAGTGACTGTACACGCGATTTCACTTGACCACTTATCGCAGCCTGAATATCCCCTTGCGTGCTACTTTGTCGTTCACTTGACAACACATAGAGTACGTCACCTTGTTGCACTGCCTGTCCTTCAAGCACATGACGCTGTAAAACAACGCCTGTTTGCGGTGCATAGACTTGGACGAGCCCCGTATTCGGAATTAACTGATCAGAAACCATACCCCGCTGGGTATATGTCCCAAAGATCAAAAAAACAACAACGATCGCCGCTAATACCACCGCTAAGAGAGTCATCATACGGAAAGAAACTGGACGAATCAGGATAATATTGCCCAGCCAGCGCACCTGCTGCGCGTTTATTGCTTCTGTGCGAAAGAGATTCTTATTCTGCATAGGCCTAAGGACTTCACTATGTATGAAAGACAATCATATGCAGTTCTAAATGCATAAAATAATAAGTATACAGCGTAACAAAATGATTCTTCACTCAAAAAACGATCATTTTAAGTCAGAACTTTCATTAGTAAGAATACAAATCAAAAATCTATTTAGACAAAAAATACAAATGAGTGTGATGATTGGTATACGCAATATGCTAAGGGGATAAATATTATTGTTGTAAATCTTATTAATTAAGACTCTATAGCTCGCAAATAACTTCGCTAAATCCTTTTTGCGAAGTTATTCACATCAATAGATTAATTTTCTACTTACGCTTGGGCTACGCCACCTGGTTGACCTGTCCCTGCTGATTGACATGGCTTTGGTGCACATGACGGTTTTGGTGAACATGATTCGTCATATCTTGGTTTTGGTGAACATGAAGGTTTAGAGGTGAAAAAAAAACCATCTGAAACTTGACTAACTTCAAACTGAGATAATTCTTGCATTTTTATTTACTAATATATGAATTTAATTGATGTCGATCATTACGATCTTAACTAATTATATTCAGGCAACCCAAAAATGTAAAGTAGTTCTCACTCTGATCGTTTTTTATCGATTTCGCCGTAGATATTCTGAATTTAACCCAAGTTAGTCTTAAATCTACTCAATTCAAAGCTGATCGATATCGCTTTAAAGCGATATCGCACTAAGTCTATTGATGCCACAAAACTTGACGAACTGACTGGCATTAACACTGCCCTAAATACCAACAAACCCCTGCTGCCGCCACGCCTCATACACCATCACCGCTGCCGAATTCGACAAATTCAAACTGCGAGACTCAGGTTGCATCGGCAAACGTAACCAATGATCTGCAGGAAACATTTCACGGACTTCCAGCGGCAGACCCTTCGTCTCCGCACCAAACAAAAACGCCACAGGTCGATTCAAATCTTTCTCAAATGGTGACGCTGTACCCTTTGTTGTCATCGGATAAATATCAGTAATGCCTTGTGCTCTGACATTATCTAAACACGCTTCAATATTCGCCCAAACTTTTAAGCGAGCCCATTCATGGTAATCCAGCCCTGCCCGTCTTAACTGCTTATCTTCCAGCGCAAAACCAAGCGGTTCAATCAAATGCAAATGGGCACCCGTATTGGCACATAAGCGAATAATATTGCCCGTGTTTCCAGGGATTTCAGGTTCATGGAGAATGATATGAATCATAAGTGGCACTTCAAATTTTAATGAAATCTTAAATAGGTCATTGGGCCTGTCGAAATGTGCGGCGCAAAAAATCGCACTTCGACAAGCGAAGAAGAACTGCAAAAAAAAATGAAAAAGGTGACTACTCACCGAGCAATCACCTTTTTAAATATGACAACTCTTGCGAAATTACTTCGCAGAATGTCCTTTCAACTCAACAACTGCACGGTCTTCTTTCGCAATCGTTGCGTAGTAAGCACGTAATACTTCCAATACTTCAGGACGGCTAAAGTTCGCTGGAACTTCTTCGTCTTCTGATAATGCTTTACGCAATTTTGTACCAGAAACTTTGACATGTTGTGATGCATCATGTGGACATGATTTCGTTGAAGCCATTGCCTCACAAGCATTACACCAGAACGTCCAATCAATTTTCAGCGGTTGAGTGATCATTGCATCACGACCCACTTTGTCGAAAATATGCTGTGCATCAAACGGACCGTAGTAATCACCCACACCCGCATGATCACGACCAACGATCAGATGTGAACAACCATAGTTTTGACGGAACAATGCATGCAACAATGCCTCACGTGGACCTGCATAACGCATATCCAGTGGGTAGCCTGATTGAATCACGGTGTCTTTTTTGAAGTATTTGTCGATCAATACACCAATCGCTTCCTGACGAACATCAGCAGGAATATCACCTTCTTTCAATTCACCGAGCAATGAGTGAATCAACACGCCATCACAGATTTCTACGGCAATTTTTGCCAAGTATTCATGTGAGCGATGCATTGGGTTACGAGTTTGGAATGCTGCAATGGTCTGCCAGCCTTTCTCTTCAAACAATTTACGCGTTTCAGTTGGCGTCATGTAGATGCCAGCGTATTTGGTTGGGAACTCGCCTTGTGAAAACACTTGAACTGAACCCGCAAGGTTGATTGCACCTTGGTTCATGACCATTTTCACGCCAGGATGTTCGATGTCAGTTGTACCAAACACTTCACGGCATTCGAGATCTTTATCAATGCCATATTTTTCTGACAGCGTCAGGATACCCATGATTTCGCCAGTTGATGTGTCCGCAAGCGCAACTTCTTGACCGATTTGTAAAGTGTTTGCTGTTGCCGTGTCAGTTGACAATGTAATTGGAATTGGCCAGAACAAGCCATTGTCCAAATGCATATTGGTGACAACGCCTTTCCAATCTTTCTCGCCCATGAAGCCAGTTAGTGGAGTGAAGCCACCAATGCCCAACATAATCAAATCGCCAACTTCACGTGAAGTGATATTGATCGTGGTCAATGTCTTAGCGTGTTGTTGCGCTTTGGCTAATGCGTCACCTTCAAGTAATAAGGTAACGAGCGTTGGACTGCCGTGTGGGGTAACTAAAGCCATGGGAACTCCGATGAAAATTAAAAAGCATAACGATTCAAAAATATTTTGAGAATCTCAATATCAAAAAAACTGCAAATTGCAAAACAAAATTCGAGTAAATGCATTTAAAAGCGCGGTAGCGATTATAATACCTCCCAACTCTTTAATCCAAACATTAAGCGCCTCATTCAATGACTTCTGACCAAACCCAAACAACGCCATCGCCGAAAAAAGCGAATGCAAAACATGTAAAACCGCCAATCGTCGGTTTACTTTCTCTCTGTCGTCCGGGTTTTGAGCGCGAATGTGCTGCAGAATTAGAGCGTTGGTTCGGTGTAGA
>JACMMY010000093.1 GCA_014378805.1 Moraxellaceae bacterium | reverse complement strand
CGCGGCGATGCAAAAAACGAACAGTTACAACGTGTTTACGGGACTGCATGGGCGGATAAAAAGCAGCTCGCTGCATACATTACTCGTATCGAAGAAGCTGAAAAACGCGACCATCGTAAAATTGGTAAAGCCTTAGATTTGTTCCATATGCAAGAAGAAGCGCCGGGCATGGTGTTCTGGCATCCGAACGGCTGGACAATCTATCAAGTGCTTGAACAATACATGCGTAAAGTTCAGCAAGATAATGGCTACTTAGAGATCAAAACACCGCAAGTGGTTGATATCGTGTTGTGGGAAAAATCTGGACATGCGGCGAACTATGCCGAAAGCATGTTCACGACTCATTCGGAAAATCGCAATTACGCGGTTAAGCCAATGAATTGTCCGTGTCACGTGCAAGTTTTCAACCAAGGTTTGAAGTCTTACCGTGATTTGCCTTTACGTTTGGCAGAGTTTGGTTCATGTCATCGTAATG
Organism: Moraxellaceae bacterium; assembly: GCA_014378805.1. Lineage (GTDB taxonomy): Bacteria > Pseudomonadota > Gammaproteobacteria > Pseudomonadales > Moraxellaceae > Aquirhabdus. The sequence goes on along the minus strand of JACMMY010000093.1, from coordinate 12,579 downwards.
AGCCATCGGGTTCGTTGCACGGCATCATGCGTGTACGCGGCTTTACCCAAGATGACGCGCATATTTTCTGTACCAAAGAACAAATTGGTCAGGAAGTGGCTGATTTCATTGCATTGACATTGGCCGTTTATAAAGACTTTGGTTTTGACGATGTGCAAATGAAATTGTCGACACGTCCTGCTAAACGTGTGGGTGATGACTCATTGTGGGATTTGGCTGAAAAATCTTTGGCGGATGCGCTGGATGCAGCGGGTCTGCAATGGGAATTGCAACCGGGTGAAGGCGCGTTCTATGGCCCGAAAATTGAATTTTCACTGAAAGACTGTCTGGGTCGTGTCTGGCAGTGTGGTACAATCCAGTGCGATTTCAATATGCCAATGCGTTTAGATGCGTCTTTTGTGACTGAAGATAATCAGCGTGACCATCCAGTTATGCTGCATCGCGCAATACTTGGTAGTTTTGAACGGTTTATTGGTATACTGATTGAACATTACGCAGGTTTAATGCCACCATGGTTAAGTCCTGTGCAGGCATGTGTAATGAATATTACCGATAGTCAGGCTGATGCATGCCGTGATGTCGTAAAAAAATTGGGTCAGCAAGGCATTCGTGCTATAAGTGACTTGAGAAACGAAAAGATTGGTTTTAAAATCCGCGAGCGCACATTAGAGCGTGTCCCTTACATGTTGGTGTTGGGTGACCGTGAAGTTGAAGAAGGTACTGTCAACGTGCGTACTCGGGGTGGTAAAAATCTAGGAACGATGTCCATAGATGCATTTGTGGCATTGGTTCAATCCGCCGTCGCCGAGCGAGGCAGGCATATTTTGGAGCAAGAGTGAACAAACCAGAACCACGCAGTCCGCAGGGCGCAAAAGGTAGCCGTCCTGCAATTAACACTGAAATCGAAGCCGCACAAGTACGGTTAGTCGATGAAAATGGCGAACAGAAAGGTATCGTAACTCTGGCTGAGGCAATCAGTGCAGCTGAAGCGGTACAGCTTGATTTGGTTGAAATTGTCGCCAATGCAGAGCCGCCAGTGTGTAAGATCATGGACTATAACAAGCATTTGTTTGATCTAAAGCAAAAGCAAAAAGATGCACGCAAGAAGCAGCATCAAGTCCAAGTCAAGGAAATCAAGATTCGTCCGGGTACGGAAGAAGGCGACTATCAAGTCAAATTCCGTGCGATTGAGCGCTTCTTGGAAGAAGGTGACAAGGTAAAGATTACTTTGCGCTTCCGTGGTCGCGAAATGGCTCACCAAGAAATTGGTCTCAAGCAATTACAACGTATCGAAGCTGATGTAGCAGAGATTGGTATTGTTGAGCAGTCACCGAAGATGGAAGGCAAGCAAATGGGCATGTTGATTGGCCCGAAGAAAAAGAAGTAATTTTTAGGAAAGCTTCTTGAAAAGAAAAGCCTCACGAGTGATCGTGGGGCTTTTTTATAAAAATAATTTTCAATAACAATAGATATTTAAGTTCTTGTAGGCTGCGGGCTTGCCCCAGCTTCAAACATTTGATTCACATACTTTATGCGTACCTATATCCGTGATCGCACCTGTGGTGCAACCTATTTTATCACCCTTAATTTGCTTGATCGGCAAAGCAAATTGTTGACTGCTCATATTGAGGAGTTTCGTATCGCTTATCGTAGAACGCAACACTCTGTGCCATTTGAGCTTAATGCACTCGTGGTTTTACCTGATCATGTGCATCTCATGCTGACCTTGTCCGAAGGGGATGATGATTGTGCAAAACGCATATCTTGCCTCAAGGGACAATTTTCATGTCAAATTCCGAAGACGGAGTTTATTAATGAGAGTAGAACAAGCAAAGGAGAACGCGGGATTTGGCAACGACGCTATTGGGAGCATCGGATTCGTGATGAATTAGATTATCAGCGGCATATGGATTATATTCATTATAATTCTGTCAAACATGGGCATGTTTTGAAAGTGTCGGATTGGGTATATTCAACATTTCATCGATATGTGCGACAGGGAGTTTATCCTGTTAATTGGACAAATGATGGTTTGACGGATTTTGAGGGAGTTGGGGAGTCGGATGTTTAGCTGGGGCAAGCCCGCAGCCTACGTGTGCTTTGAATATATTTTTATGGTTTATTAAATATCTCAGGCGTTGCCCATTCACTTGCACATAGCCAATCTGTTGGTATTTCTTGTGTGGCTTCTATAGGTGCTTCTATATCCCACAGGTGTTCCCAGCCGCCTGTAGAGTAGTCTACTACTCTAGCTTTACCTTTCCATTTGGTTAACCAGTTTTCCATCCACTCAAAATCAGTTGAAGACTCGTTGTGCAAGATAAAGATTGTGATGCGTTTTAGCTGATTCATGTGGACATTCCTGAAAAATTAAATTCCACGTAGGCTGCGGGCTTGCCCCAGCTCCAACGTAACAAGCTGCGGCAAGCCCGCAGCCTACGACTTTTAATAATTTCAAAACTTAAACTTTAATCCGCATACATCGGTTTATTATCATTGAGATTGATAAAGCCTTTAACGAGTCGGTAAATAAACCAAATACAGTTTGCTGCAAGGATGAACCAACCGATTGCAATGATAAAAGTAATGAAGCCAATGATTGTCCAAAGCACGCTAAACCAAAACGTTCTGATCTGCCAACGGAAATGACTCTCTAACCATGTACCCGCCACGTCATTTTTTTTAATGAAATTCACGATGATTGCAACAATGCAAGTAATGCCGACAATAAACGAAGCCGCATAAAGTCCGTAAATAATCATGGTGAGGTTTTTGGCTTGTTTAAGCTTTTCGTCGGTGAGAGGTGCGTTTTCCATAATTGGCTCGTTATGCATATTTAATTTTGTTATCAGTTTATCAAAACTGATTCGTTATATTCTATGCGTTTTGTTGCTAATAAAACATTGAAACTATCTGATAATTAACGCAGGATTAGGGTTAATTTATTTTAGCTGTTTGCGAGTTGTATTCATGTCTGTTCATTCACTTTTCGGTTCATCACTACGTTTGCCAATCATCGCTGCGCCGATGTTTTTGGTATCCAATCTTGAGTTGGTTCAAGCCTGTTGTCATGCTGGGATTGTTGGTTCATTTCCAGCAGCAAACGCGCGAACATTAGAAGACTTGCGTGAGTGGTTAACGCAAATGCAAGCCTTCCAAAAAACTCATCCAAACGCCGCGCCTTACGCGGTGAATATCATTCTCTTGGACAAGATGAATGATCGTAAGGAAGAAGAATTAGCCCTTGCGGAAGAATTTAAAGTACCTGTACTAATTACCTCTGTAGGCGATCCAACGGAAGCCGTTCAGCGTGCGCATGCATGGGGTGGGAAAGTCATTCATGATGTGGTATCGATACGTCATGCGCAGAAAGCGGCAGCAGCTAAAGTCGATGGTTTGATTCTGGTAACTGGCGGTGCGGGTGGTCATACGGGTGCGCTGAATCCGTTTGCGTTTGTCTCGCAAATTCGTGAATTCTGGGATGGGTTGCTGATTGTTGGTGGTTCGATTTCAAATGGTCAAACAGTGCGTGCGTTGGAAGTGTTAGGCGCGGATATGGCGTATATCGGGACGCGTTTTATCGCCACGACCGAATCAATGGCGAGCGAAGACTATAAAACAATCCTCATCGATAGTGCAGCGGCAGATGTGGTGCTCAGTCCGATTTTCTCAGGTGTGCCAGCGAATTATCTTAAAGCATCGATTGTGCGTGCAGGATTAGATCCAAACCATTACACGGCAGAAGATGTAAAAATTAAGAACATTAAAGCGTGGAAAGATGTCTGGAGTGCGGGGCATGGTGTGGGTTCGATACACGATATCGTGCCGACTGCGGAGTTGGTTGATCGGATCGAGCAGGAATACCGTCAGGCGGTGGCTAAAGCACCATTTTTTGATGCGTAATTTTTATGGCTAGCGAGATAGGAAGCCGTGCGCCGCGAGTATATTTTGTTTAGACTGTTGTATTGGAAATTTAGTTTGGTTGTTGCTTAGTTCTTTTCAAATCGGTGGTCTGACTATCGGTTTGATTGGGTTTAAGCAGGGCATTGGTTTAGGGTAAATGTTTTTATGTTGAATGCAACGACTTTGACGGACGCACGTGCACATCGGGTGCTTATCACCTTGTTTTTGGTGATTATCGGTACATATTCGCTAGTCGCAACGATTACCTATACGCCCTTTGATCCGGGCTGGACGCACTTGTCGAGTGATACCCAGCGCGTCACCAATGCGAGTGGAATCGCTGGCGCGTGGATGGCGGATTTACTGCATGGCTTTCTGGGTCGTGCGGCGATGTTTTTGCCGTTTTTGATTCTACTTGAAGCGGTGCAATTGTGGTATCCACATAGTTTTGTTCAGCGTCCATTTCGTTATGCAGGTGAGCTATTTATGCTCGTCATTGTGTCGACGCTGTTCGGTCTGCATGGTGTTGAATCTTCAGATACGTTACAGAATGCGGCAGGCGGTATTCTCGGTTTCGAGATGTCTCAGCATTTGCTGGCATTGATGCCGTTGGCGGTTGTATCAATAGTCCTTGTTGCTTTGTTCTTGGTGATTTTTACCTTTTCATTTGGTGTGGTGTGGAGTAAAACATTTGATGTAGTGGGTGAGATTCCACTACTATTGAGAGAGTTGTTTTATCGCAATCAACCCGAAAAAGAGGATGCTCAAGAACATCGAACTCGTCATTCGTTGTTTTCTGGAACGGTTGTAAAACCAATTGCTACTGCAAGTGCCGAGCTTAATGATACACAGACTACGAATGACATTTCACCGATTGAGATTGTGCAATCGAACTTAAGTTCAGAAATGACATTAGAAAAACAAGTCTCAATGCCAGATTCTATTTCTACAAAATTAAATGAAGCCGAATCATTTGCGTCTGTCATGGCTGAGGCTGTCACCGATGTTGAATCGGATCTTGCTGTATTGCATCCTTCGGAATCGAATCCATTTAAACAAGAACATGCTGCTCATTTCGTTGCATCCACTGCCGTTGCATCCGTAGCAACGCGTGTTGCTCCAACGTTTGATTGGGAAGATGATTTCTTTCATCGTGCTCTAGATGTAATTCCTGAGCATCAAGTGGTTGAACAAATTAAACCGTTAGCTTTGGAAGCATATGATCATTCGGAGAGCATTATTTCTGCATACGATCATACTTTCGAACAAGCCCCCGTTTTTGAAATTGATGATATTTCTGTACAAGATCAGGTTTTTGAGCAAGACAATACGGATCATACTTTTGATGATGCGCTGGCTGAAATTGTCGTTGAACAACCTGCCATTTCACAACCTGTTGTTCATTCTCCAACTGAACAATTTCACAGTATTTCAGAACCCTATCAACAAGTTGGTAAAATAGCTGAGCTTGAGTCTAACGGTCTTACTTCCAATAGAGCGACCTCTATTTCGGAAGCGATCACACCAACTTTACCTGCGCTGACTGATACAGCAACGACAACTAATCTAGTTGCGAAGGCTGATGACTGGGATGCACCATTGACCGACGCCATGGGACGTCCAATGTCGCGCGCGATGCAAACGGTGTTACATCGTGCTGATTTAAGTCCGTTACCCAGTTTAGATTTACTGGACTTGCCTGATCCTAAGCGAAAAGTGAGTTATTCACCCGAACAGCTTGAGCGTTTATCGCGTTTGTTGGAAATTAAACTAAAAGAGTTTGCTGTTGTTGCTCAAGTGATTGAAGCGCAACCTGGTCCAGTAGTAACACGTTTTGAATTAGAACTCGCACCCGGTGTGAAGGCATCTAAAGTGACTAATATTGCGCGTGATTTGGCGCGCTCATTATCAATGGCGTCAGTGCGTGTGGTTGAGGTGATTCCGGGCAAGCCGTATATTGGTATCGAAGTACCAAACTCTAATCGTGAAATGGTTCGCTTGATTGAGTTGGTCGAGACGGCTGCTTACCGCGATCCGAAAGGCTTGATTAGCATGGCAATGGGCAAAGACATTGCAGGTCGTCCAGTCTTAACTGATTTGGCTAAAGCGCCACACATGCTCGTGGCAGGGACAACTGGTTCGGGTAAATCCGTTGCGATTAATGCGATGCTGTTGTCGATGTTGCTCAAGTACACGCCGTCACAATTACGCCTGATTTTGATTGATCCGAAGCAACTAGAACTCTCAAATTATAATGATATTCCGCATCTTCTCACGCCTGTCGTTACGGATATGAAAGACGCAGCAAGTTCGCTGAATTGGTCAGTCGGAGAGATGGAGCGTCGTTATAAACTTCTTGCGTACATGAAAGTGCGTAACCTTGAGGCATATAACCAGAAAGTGACCGAAGCGACTGATCGCGGTGAGGAGTTGTACGATCCGCTATGGCGTCCAGATGACAGTGCATTACAGCAGCGCGCACCTCGCCTGAAAACGATGCCGATGATCGTGGTTGTCGCTGATGAATTCGCCGATATGATCATGCAGGTCGGCAAAAAGGCAGAGGAACTGATTCAGCGTTTAGCGCAGAAATCTCGTGCGGCAGGTATTCACTTAATCTTAGCAACTCAGCGTCCATCTGTGGACGTGATCACAGGCTTGATTAAGGCGAATATCCCCACACGTGCGGCATTACGGGTGAACAGTAAAGTCGATTCGCGTACGATCTTGGATGAGGGCGGGGCGGAGTATTTACTCGGTCATGGCGACATGCTATTTCTTGCTCCGGGCAAAAACGAACCTGAGCGTGTACATGGTGCCTTCATCAGTGACGATGAAGTGAACCGTGTGTGTGACGCATGGCGTGAGCGTGGTAGTCCAGATTATGTGGATGATATTTTGAATGCATTTGACGAAGACGCGCCAAGTAAAGGGGGGGGTTATGAGTCTTCGGATAGCGATCCAGAGCGTGATCCTGTTTATGATGAGGTATTGGCTTTTATCATGGAAACACGGAAAGTGTCGGCATCTGCGATTCAGCGTAAGTTTTCACTTGGTTACAACCGCGCGGCACGCATTGTCGATACGATGGAAGCTGCAGGAATTGTGAGTGCAATGCAGTCGAATGGAAAACGCGAAATTTTAGTTTGAATTATAATTTGATGTTTCGATGTGAAATTAGGATAAGCTAGCGTAGATGCGGAAATTTATAATAAATATCTGCATCTACGCGAGGCACAATCGCAGAATAAGTCTTTGTTAGGCATTAATATTGGTTCAATAATAGTAATAAGGGTCAAATATGTGGCAGGAAATTATCGCTAACTTTCATGAGCATTTTTGGCTCTATATGTCGATTCCATTTATCAGTGGTTTGATTGGTTATGTGACTAAAATCATTGCTATTCAAATGATGTTCGCGCCACTTGAGTTTAAAGGGATTAAGCCGATCTTTGGCTGGCAGGGTATTGTTCCACGTAAAGCGGAAAAGATGGCGACGATTGCCGTTGAGCTGATGACATCGAAGCTGATCAAGCCCGAAGAAATTTTTGCCCGTTTAGATCCGAAACGTATCGCGAAAGAAATTGAAGTGCCGTTGATGGCAGCTGCTGAAGACATTACCCGTGAAGTGGCGCAAGAGTTCCAGCCGGGGCTGTGGGAAGGCATGCCTGTGTTTGCACGCAATAAATTGATCAGTAGCGTACAGGCAAGAGCACCGAAAATTGTTGAACACATTATGTCCGAAGTACAGTCTGATGTTGCCAAGTACTTTGATATTAAGCACATGGTGGTCAATAACTTAACCAAAGATAAACGCTTGCTGAATGAGATTTTTAAGAAAGTCGGTAAGCAAGAATTTAAATTTTTCAGTAATGCAGGCTTCGTGTTTGGCTTTGGAATCGGTGTCATTCAAATGCTGTCTTGGGTTTTAACTCAAGGACAATATCCGTGGATGTTGCCTGCATTCGGTGGTTTTGTCGGATTTTTTAGTGATTGGGTTGCACTGCAAATGATGTTTAGACCCCTGTATCCGAAGAAGATCATGGGCGTCACGATGCAAGGTTTATTCATCAAACGCCAAAAAGAAGTGGCTGGTGATTACGCAGCGTTGATTTCCAAGCAGATTCTCACGTCTGGCAACATGATGGAAGAGCTTTTTACGGGTACACATTCGGACAAAGTCATCGCACTCGTCAATCGTCACGTCAAAGAAGTGATTGATTCACAATCAGGGATTGTTCGTCCATTGGTGGTCTATGCGCTTGGTGGCGAGCAATATCGCAATATCAAAGAACAAGTTGCTCAGCGGATTCTGCAACAGTTACCGACGACGATGAAATACATTGAGTCATATGCAGAGGATGCGATGGACATCCGTAATACGTTAGTTGAGCGCATGCAAAAGCTGACGCCTGAAGAGTTTGAAGGTATGTTGCGTCCTGCATTTAAAGAAGACGAGTGGTCACTGATTATCGTCGGTGCTGCACTTGGTTTTCTGGTCGGTGAATTACAAATTCACTTCATGTTGTAATTTGCGGCTTTAAGTATTGACGTTAGTGTGAATGATGCGGCTTTTATAGTTATAAATCTATTAGGTCGCATTTATCTTTCGTTTCAGTTAGCCAATCGAATTTTAATCTAATCATTAACTGAGTCGATGTGAGATGTAATTCTCACTTTATGACTAATTTTGTCAGCTAATGCCGAAAATAAAATCCGTTTTATATCTCTCCATTCTCACGATTCTATGCTGAATTTAGAATATTTTTGTATGTAGTAAATTCTTAATAAACTGCACTAGATTATTCCGTTTTAAATTATTAAAATTAATAATATCAATATTATGACAGCCACAACGTTCGCAGAAAAGGATTGGGGTATTCTCATCAATCTTCGGGCGTATGGAGAGTTTGTAGCCGCAATCCCGACAGATGAGCATCTTCGGGGATGGCTGATTGCACATTTGATATCCTCCAAGTGGTGTGCTTATAGAGAAAAGTGCATTAAACATGCCGAGTGCGATCTAGTTGGCGTAAAATTTCTCATTAGGTGTGCGTTTAGAGCGTGTTGAAAGGAATGGACTGATTTTTGTGAAATTTTTGCGGTTTACTGAACTTGTTAATCTACTTCGTTATGTGTCTCGCATCGGGTGGATTCAGCCAAGCAGTGTTGTGAATATCATTTTGCCATTATGCGTTGTTGATAACTACGCGGTGATTCATCCGTCCATGTTTTAAAAGCACGACTAAAGTTAGTCGGTTCGTCATAACCCAACGCATCGGCAATTTCTTGCATACTCAGTTTATTTTGCTTGAGAAGTTGCTGGGCTTTTTCTTTGCGCAGGGACGTAATCACTTCTTTAAAAGTCAATGATTCGCGTGTCAGATAGCGTTGTAACGTACGCGGTGTCATGTGTAATTGCTTAGCGACATCTTCTAATGAACCGAATGCCCCATTTTCTTCATCCAGTAAAATTTCTCGAACGATTTGAGCAAATGATCGACCCGCCATAAGCTGTTGCAACTCACGTTTGCATTGTTCTTCGGATAAGCGTAGTGCAACGGGATCAGACATGATGAGTGGTGAATCTAAGTCTTTAGCCGCAAATATAAGGGTGTTACTTGGCTGATTAAAACTCACTGTACCTGGTAACAAATGCTCAAAACGAGTGAAATATTCTGGACGAGGATAGGATAATGTGGCTTGACCACGAATGGGCCTCCCAGTCAGCATTTCTGCCATTTTGCCAAAACCAGCCATGAGAAATGAAATTACCATTTCTCCCAGCGGATACTCAGGTAAACGTTGCTCAATGGTTAAAATCACCTGATCGCCGATGTGCTGACTCTGTAAAAGTACAGTTGCGGTTTGAATTTCTGTATAGCGTAAAGCAAGCTCCAAGGCTTGCCCTAAAGTCCCAGACACCATCGCAGCATAGCCCAACATACCATGCGTAGAGACGCGCATTTGCATACCGAGCAGGAACCCAAGACCCGGTTCATGAGTCAGTTTGACTGCACGATTTAGAAGATAACTGAATGCGAAATAATCCACGCGTTTGTCCGTTCGCTCTAAATCTTTAGCACTTAATGTACTTCCTTCTAAAAGTTCTTCGGCGCTTACACCGAAGCATGCAACCGTCTCGATAATTAGATTGACGTAGAAAACTGAAACCATCGGCGGCTGGGAGTGAAATTGACGCATAAATTTATTGTCGTAAAATGATTACTTTGTGTCATTAGATCATATCTTGTATAAGCCAACAAGACGTTAATATGCAGCTCATCAAGAAAGTAATTTGCGCTTATGAACCGGAAGATTAGGCGATGCGTAAGATATTTCACTTGTAAAATCCGTATTCTAACGAGAAGAACAAGGTTAAATTTATGACTTTACCCAACCTCGCAACAATGAACGACGCACAAAAATCAGAATATGTTAGAAAAGCGGTGATGGCAGAAGGTGACAATATTCGGAGCCAGCACAAATGGCTCGTCCATCAAAACACGATTGGTGCCTTGATCATGTTGATCTCGTTAGCAGGAATGATCGGTAGCGGTTGGCTCTATATCAATGGCAATCTGGCGTGGTGGTTATGCGTTCCGATTACTGCCATTTTTGCGTCTTTCTTGCATGAACTCGAACATGATCTGATTCATCAAATGTATTTTCGCAAAACGCCTTGGGCAAATAGCTTGATGTTGCTCACGGTTTGGATTGCACGTGCGAGCACCATTAATCCATTTGTTCGTCGTAATTTACATTTACATCATCATAAGTTTTCAGGTACCAAGAGTGATCTTGAGGAGCGTGGAATCACCAATGGCGAAAAGTGGGGCTTACGACGTTTATTGATGACAGGCGATAATATGCTTGCGGTGTATTTGCGTCCGTTCACAATGGCACGCGCAACGGGCGCTTATATTAAGTCTCAGAATCCAGCCAACACTCGCGAAGTTAATCGTTTACGTTTAGTCCAATTGACATCTTATATGCCGATTGGTCAGTTGTATTACATTGCATTGCATGGTTGGGTTGTGGTTCATGCTGTATTGTGGGTGATGTCAGTGACGCATCATTCGGTTAATTTGCCAAGCACTGCAATTCAAGGCTTACACGTGCTGGATGTGTTTGCCGTGGTTTATATGCTGCCTTGTGTATTGCGTACGTTTTGCCTGCATTTCATTAGTTCAAACATGCATTACTACGGTGATGTTGAGTCACGCAATCCGATGCAACAATGTCAGGTGTTGAATGTTTGGTGGTTGTGGCCAATGCAAATATTCTGCTTTAACTTCGGCAGCACGCATGCGATCCATCATTTTGTGGTGAAAGAACCTTTCTATATTCGTCAATGGACGGCTCCAGTTGCACATCGTGTCATGCGTGAAGTTGGCGTACGGTTTAATGATTTAGGGACTTTTGGTCGTGCGAATCGCTTTGCATTGAAAGCGCAGAATGCCAATTAATTGATTATAAATAAATTAAAATTTTTTTGATGAAAATTTGATTTATTTTCCCTTCGGATGATTTTATCCAAGCTGGACTTCGGTTCAGCTTTTTTTTATGCATTTTTCATCGTTACATTCGTTTTAGCACGACTACAAGAAGGAGGTGTAGAGGCTACACCACTGCCACATTGGAGTGATTGAATTACCTTTATGGCACATATTGTTCTGCAAATGCCCACGACACTATCCCATAACTCCACTAAAAAAATAAATTTAGCTTGTTATATTGGTTTGGCAATGGCGTCACATCATTGTGAACGTCAGTAATTGACCAATGAAGGATTTTATTATGAATACCGATATTGTTGCAGGAAAGTGGAAACAAGTGGTTGCCAAAGCAAAAGGCGAATGGGCTAAGCTCACCGATGATGACCTTAAAAAAGCGGAAGCGGGTCGTGATCATTTGGTCGGCGTTGTACAAGAGAAATACGGCAACACCAAAGAAGAAGCCCATAAACAAGTCCAAGATTTTTGGGAAAAGCATGATCCAGATCGTAAAGTCTAGATTCTTAGTTGTATCGGTCACTTAGAGTGTTCTGTGTGACACATATTTTGGCTAAAACGACTATTAATTTACTTTTAGCCAATCCAAATAAATCTTAATTTTTTATGTCCCTAACTAAAAATAATTTCGGAGTTTCTCATGAAATATTCAACAATTTTGTTATTAACAGGTAGTGTACTTTTAACGCCAGCGATCGCTTTGGCGAATAATCCTGCGGTCGTTGTCGGTGTACAACCGATTTCTTCCAGTGAGCTCAGTCAGGTGGTGACAGGCTGGAGTGCGAAAAAGCAAATTATCGGTAAGACTGTTTTTAATGAAAAAAATCAGAAGATTGGTGTGATTGACGACATCGTGATCGGCCCCGATAAAACAGTGTCGTATGCAATTATTGGTGCGGGTGGTTATTTAGGTGTTGGTAAACATGATGTTGCTATTTCGATTAATCATTTTGAGCAACGCGGTGAGAAGTTTGTGATTGCTGGTGTAACTAAAGAAACACTGAAAAATGCACCTGAGTTTAAATATGCAGCTACGCATAAATAAGCCAAGGTTAGTAAAAAACCACTTCAGTTTATAGCCATCTTGCAATAGCAGAAGTCTATTGCAAGATGTTTATTGATTCATACCGAGGTATGAATCAATAAAACTGCCTATTAAGCT
>JACMMY010000092.1 GCA_014378805.1 Moraxellaceae bacterium | reverse complement strand
TTACACCAAATGCAGATGGTACAGTTGGCCCACGCAACCCAGTTACTTGCGGTTCGATTGAACACAAAATGGGTATCCGCGCATCCGCAACGGCCGTTTTGAACTTTGATGGTGCAATCGGTTATTTGATCGGCGAACCACACAAAGGCTTGAACGCGATGTTCACCTTCATGAATACAGCGCGTATCGGTACTGCGATTCAAGGTATTTGCCATGCAGAACTATCATTCCAAGGTGCATTGCCATACGCAAAAGAGCGTATTTCAATGCGCGCGTTGTCAGGCAAAAAGAATCCTGATCTCGCCGCTGATGCGATCATTCACCACGCTGACGTCCGTCGCTTGTTGTTGACTCAAAAAGCGGTTGCTGAAGGCGGTCGTGCGATGATTTATTTCGCAGGACAACTAGCCGACAAAATGACTGATGGTGTTCTGAAAGGTGATCATGCTGAATACGAATACTGGGATGACAAATTAGGCTTCTTCACACCTATTTTGAAAGGTTTCCTGACCGAACTGGGTCTTGAAGCAGCAAATAATGGGGTTCAGGTATTTGGTGGCCACGGTTATATCAAAGAACACGGCATGGAACAAATCGTTCGTGATGCGCGTATTGCTACATTGTACGAAGGCACAACAGGTATTCAAGCACTTGATTTGCTCGGTCGTAAAGTGTTGCTCGGAAGTCGTGGAAAAGTTGTTCGCGACTTCACCAGTGACATCCTCAAGTTCTGTGGTAATCAAGCGAACCACAAAAACATGCGCGGTTTTGCATGGGATCTGACCAAAATTTGTGCGCAGTGGAATACATTGACACTACGTCTGATGCTGATGGCACGTAAAGATCGCGATGTGGTTTCAAGTGCATGTAATGATTACCTGATGTACTCAGGCTACGCCATGATGGCGTATTTCTGGGCACGTATGGCTGCTAAATCATTCAAAGCGTTAGAAAAAGGTGGCGCTGAGTCACCAGAATTCTATCAAGCAAAAATCCAAACTGCTGAATTCTACTTTGAACGTTTGTTACCACGCGCTCAAGGTCACGCAGAATCAATGGTTAAACCATCTAAATCATTGATGCAGATGGATATCAAGAGTTTTTCATTTGATTACTAATTATTAGTTTAGTTAATGAAACGAAAAAGGAAGCCGATTTGGCTTCCTTTTTTATGCAGCACGTAGGATAAGAAAAAAGCTGGGGCAAGCCCACAGCCTACACCAGCTTCTTTTTTATGCACAGTAATTAAATCCTACTCTGCTAAGAACTTCAACAATGCCGAATTCACCTGCTCGGCATGCGTCCAAATCAAACCATGTGGCGCACCTTCGATCACGACAAGCACTGCATGTTTGACAGCCGATTGCATACGAAGTGCAGAAGCCTCGATTGGCACGATCCGATCCGCATCACCATGAATCACAAGGACTGGAATTTCAACGCCCGCTAAATCATGGCGGAAATCAGTACCCCACGGGGTGACACAATCCAAGGTTGCTTTTGGAGAAGCTGCTACAGCAACATTCCAACTATATTGAATCAGTTGCTCACTCACTTTAGTACCACCAAGCACATCAAAATTATAGAAGTTCTTTAAAAAATCTGCCAAAAATGCAGGACGATCTGCAACGAGACCTTGCTTAATCCCTTCAAAAATCTCGCCATCCACCCCCTCTGGGTTATCAGCCGTTTTTAATAAAAACGGCGTCACTGAGTCAATAAACACCACTTTAGTGACGCGTTGTTCCGATCCGTATTTGCCCAGATAGCGCGCGACTTCACCGCCGCCCATAGAGAAGCCGACCAGCGTTGCATCATAGACATCAAGCCGAATCAATATTTTATGGAGATCTTCAGCTAAGGTATCGTATTCATAACCCGTTGAAGGTTGCGTAGAACGCCCAAAACCACGACGATCATAGGTAATCACCCGATGTCCAGTCGCGAGTAACGCTGCAATTTGTTTTTCCCACGAAGCACCACTGAGTGGCCAACCGTGAATCAGTACAACAGGCTTACCTTCGCCAAGATCTTCATAATGCAAATTGATATGAATTGAATTTTCGATGCCTACATTGATCAAACTCATGATGTCACTCCTGAATCAGTGTTGCGTTAAAATACGCTTAGAGTGTGCAACATCTTGATTGGTCAATTGCTCCGACATTGGTGTAGATTCTGTTGCTGAATTGTTGATCAAATCGTCATTTTTTAAAGCAACTGAAAAAACCCTCATGAGGCTTTATGTTACTTCTCGCAACCGAATATAGTCATTGATGCGCTTTGTGGTTATAGTTGAATGAACGTTGATTTAACACTATTAAAGGATTTATTTGTGAAACGCCTGATGACTCGAACCTTAATCGCAGCCGCAGTGCTGACACAGATGACAGGTAATGTGAACGCTGAAACAGTAACTCCCTCAACAAAAACACTCCCCCCATTGACCACACCCAACAATGCAACGCCACCCAGCTTAATTTCGGGTATTAGCCTTGAAAACATGGATGACAATGTTCGTGCACAAGATGATTTTTATACCTATGTAAATGGTAAATGGCTTAAAAATACAGATATTCCAGCGGACAAATCCAGTTGGGGTTCATTTAATGAGTTAGCTGAAAAATCACTGAATCAACTACACTCGATTATTGATACTGAAACTCAAAAGAAAGATCTACCTGCTGGCTCAATTAAACAAAAAATTGTCGATTTTTATGCCAGTTATATGGATGAAGTGACCTTAGAAAAATTGGGCATGACGCCGCTGAATCCTGAGTTTACGCGGATTGATGCGATTCAAAATAAAAAACAATTAGCGACTTTGATCGCGCATCTCTCTACGATTGATGTGGGTGTGCCGTTAGAGCTTGGCATTGGACAAGACGCTAAAGACTCAACCAAAGTCGTGGCGGGTGTCGATCAAGGTGGACTGGGGCTGCCTGATCGTGATTACTATTTAAAAGACGATGAAAAGCTCAAAACAACGCGTGAAAAATACCTCGCCTATATCGAAAAAATGCTGATTTTGTCTGCTGATGCAACTGCAAAACAACATGCAGCCGACATTTTAGCGCTCGAAACTGAGATCGCAAAAATACAATGGACCAAGGTTGAAAATCGCGATCCGGTTAAAACCTACAATCCGATGACGCTGAATAAACTTAAAATGCTTGCGCCGCATTTTGATTGGACGCGCTATCTGGTGGATGCTGAATTACAAGGAAAAACGCCCTACTTAGTCATCGGACAACCGAGCTACGTCAAAGGCTTTGATCGTTTACTTGAAAAAACGCCGTTGGATGTTTGGAAAGTCTATTTCAAGTGGCATGTCTTAAATGGTTTTGCCTCACAACTGTCCAAACCTTATGTTGATGAGCGTTTTTCATTCTACGGTACGACGTTACGTGGCGTTCCTGAAAATGAATTACGCTGGAAACGTGCGGTAAAAACAGTTGAAGGCGAGATTGGTGAAGGCTTAGGGCAACTCTATGTCGAGCAATACTTCCCTGCTGAAAATAAAGCGCGCATGGAAAAATTAGTCAGCAACCTCATCACGGCTTATCGCCAGAGCATCAACACCTTAGATTGGATGAGCGCGGGCACCAAGAAGGAAGCACAGAAAAAACTGGATAAACTCGTCGTCAAAATTGGTTACCCCAACAAATGGCGCAACTATGATCAATTAGAAATTAAAAAAGATCAGTTGGTTGCGAATATCATGCGTTCCAGCCAATTTGAGTATCAACGTCAGATCAACAAACTAGGCAAACCTGTGAATCGCGAAGAATGGGGGATGACGCCGCAAACTGTCAATGCATATTACAATCCGTCAATGAATGAGATTGTCTTCCCTGCGGCAATTTTGCAACCCCCTTTCTTTCATGCGGATGCAGATGATGCGGTGAATTATGGTGGCATTGGCGCGGTGATTGGACATGAAATCAGTCATGGTTTCGATGACCAAGGCAGCCAATTTGATGAAGTGGGAAATTTACGCAATTGGTGGACGGCTGAAGATCATAAAAAATTTGCCACAAAGACAAAAGCCCTGATTAGTCAATACAATGCCTATAGCCCAGTCAAAGGCTATCACGTCAATGGCGAA
Source organism: Moraxellaceae bacterium (assembly GCA_014378805.1). GTDB lineage: Bacteria > Pseudomonadota > Gammaproteobacteria > Pseudomonadales > Moraxellaceae > Aquirhabdus. Next base: position 14,084 of record JACMMY010000092.1, on the reverse strand, counting down.
CTCACCCTCGGTGAAAACATAGCCGACAACTCAGGTCTAGCAATCGCCTATAAAGCGTATCAATTATCACTCGGTGGCAAAACTGCTCCCGTGTTGGATGGTTTAACGGGCGATCAACGATTGTATTTCGGTTGGGCGCAAGTCTGGCGAAGTAAGACTCGCGAAGCACAGCAGATCGTTTACCTAAAAAGTGATCCTCACTCACCTGCACAATTTAGGGGTGATGGCGCATTGGCTAACCAACCGCATTTCTATGATGCATTTGGTGTGAAGTCGGGGGATAAAATGTACTTAACGCCTGATCAGCGTGTGATTATGTGGTAACACCTTCGAGCTATAGGCTTTTGCTCACTCCCCCTCAGGGGGAAGTAGACCCGCTGTCATTGATTATAAATATATTTTCAATTTCAAAGGTGAACCTATACATCGCCTTAGAGTAAGATTTCAAAGAAAATGAAAATTTACTTTGAAATCTTACTTGACTTAACCAACTGATCTATCAACAAAATCATCAACAGAACTATAGCTATGTCTCAAACTATCCTCGTCATCAATTGTGGTTCTTCTTCTATCAAATTTGCAGTAGTTCCTGAAAAAACAACTCTCGAAATAGAGAGCAAGATCCCACGCTTTAGACGATCTGGACTCGCAGAGAATCTCGGCACACCTGAAGCATTGCTCAACATCATTGATGCGAATGGCGAGAAAACATCAATTGCGATTCCTGATGCAGATCATCAAATCGCACTGACTCATATTCTCAAAACACTGGGCGATGAACAGCTGATTGCCATAGGTCACCGCGTTGTTCATGGTGGGGAAAAGTTTATCCGAGCGGTACAGATCAATACAGAAGTTGTCTCTGCAATTCGCGATACGATTCCATTGGCACCACTGCATAATCCAGCGAATTTATTAGGGATTGAAACCACCTTAAAGTTATTTGATGACCTGCCACAAATCGCAGTTTTTGATACCGCATTCCATCAAACCATGCCGCCACAGGCATTCCGCTACGCCATACCCGATGACTTATATCAACACCATCGTATTCGGCGTTATGGATTTCATGGAACGAGCCACGCCTATGTCTCGCAACGTACCAATCATTTACTGGGTAGCTCGAATCACGGTTGGATTTCGGCACATCTTGGTAATGGTTGCTCTACCTGTGCCGTTTGGCAAGGAAAGAGTCTCGATACTAGCATGGGATTAACACCGCTTGAAGGTTTAGTCATGGGTACGCGAAGTGGCAACGTCGATCCGAGTTTGCATTTACATCTAGTGAAAACGTTAGGTTGGTCACTCGATGACATTGATCAGCTTCTCAATAAAAAAAGTGGTTTACTGGGCTTGTCGGGTGTCTCCAATGATATGCGTACGCTCAGTGAATTGGCCAAAACAGGTCATGCAAGTGCGGCATTAGCCATTGACGTGTTTTGCTATCGTTTAGCCCAATCCGTTGCGGCGATGAGTTGCGCATTACCTCGGTTTACAGGCATTATTTTTACGGGTGGAATTGGTGAAAACTCTGCTGAAATTCGTGCAAAAACATTAGCATTACTCCCTCATTTTAACTTTCACCTTAATGATGCTAAAAATCAAAAAATGGTTCGTGGTGCTGAAGGTCGCGTTGATCAGGGCAATCATAAAAGCGACGATCAAGATAATGACCAAAATGATCATCAGGGACGACAAATCTGGGTTATTCCAACCGACGAAGAAGGTCAAATTGCACAAGAAACGCGAGGCGTTTTAGGCTTATAAACGATGACTATTGAACCCCTTTTAAGATTAAAATTTTTTCACAAAACAGCACAGTGCTGCAACCGATTGAACATTCATATTGCAAGACCGTATATCAAGGGACTTTATCCATGCCAACCTTTCTCATTGTCCCAACTGGCGTTTATGTCGGTCGTACTTCAGCCTGTTTAGGTTTAATTCGCGCGCTAGATCTTGTGGGGATTCGTGCGGGCTTTATGAAGCCTTTTGCTCAAACCGAACTTAATGCAGATGGCGATCGTAAAGATCGTTCCAGCCTCCTCATTAGTAAGACGCTAAAGCGCCCAATTCTACCTGCCATCGAACAATCCGTCGTTGAGCGAATGCTGGGTGACGGTCAACTCGATGAGTTGCTTGAACAGATTATGAGTATGAAAAACGAGAGTCGACAAGGCTGTGATGTACTCATCGTTGAAGGCATGGTACCGACCAGTGAAAGCAGTTACGCACCGCAACTCAATGCCGCACTCGCACAATCTTTAGATGCCAATATCATCATCTTGACTTCGGTCGATGTGAATCATTTGCAAGGTTTAGCCGAACGCTTGGATCTGGCGGCACAAGCGTTTGGTGGCACTGGTTCATCTCGCGTGCTAGGTTATATTCTCAATCGTGTCAAAGGCGTTACGGCGGAGGCGTTAGAAAATCCCGCAGCGCTTGCCAACTTGCAAAAACAGATTACTCAAGCGCTAAAACCTGTCACCAACGACATCACCGATCACTTTCAACTGATTGGTCTCGTGCCTTATGATTCAGCCTTAAATGCGACACGGACGCTCGATGTCGCACAGGTATTATCTGCGACCATGATTAATGAAGGCGATGCCTCACGTCGACGGGTGAAGCAAGTCGTTCTAGGCGCGCGCGCTGTGGATCACATGTTGAAGGATTTAACCTCGAATACTTTATTAGTGACACCTGGAGATCGCGCAGATATTCTTATCGCAGCAAGTTTAGCCACGATGAATGGTGTGCCACTCGCAGGCGTTGTCCTCACGGATGGTGATGTGCCTGATGACAAGGTGCATCAATTCTGTAACAGCGCATATAAATCAGGTCTACCTGTTTTGTCGGTCAAAAGTAATGTACTTGAAACGATGAAACGTATTGACCAAATGAGCAATGAAATTCCTGTCGATGACAGTGAACGCGCTGAACAAGTGATGGCCACTGTCGCTAGGCATTTAGATATTAATTGGCTGCGTCAGCACTTTGCAGCGCAGCGTTCAGAGCGTCTATCTCCGTCAGCATTTCGTTATGAGTTGGTGAAAAAAGCAAAAGCCTTAACCAAACGTATCGTATTGCCTGAAGGGGCTGAACCGCGAACTGTTCAAGCCGCGGTCATTTGTCAAAACCGAGGTATTGCGCATTGTGTTCTACTTGCCAAACGCGAAGACGTGGAAGCAGTGGCGCTCGCTCGGGGCATTATATTGCCCGAAGACCTAGAAATCATTGAACCTGAAAGAATTCGTACACGTTACAACGCACCCATGGTCGAACTCCGTAAAGGCAAACTGACCACTCAGCTTGCAGATGCTCAGCTTCAAGATACGGTCGTTTTAGGCACGATGATGCTCGCTCTCGGCGAAGTAGATGGATTGGTGTCTGGCGCAATTCATACCACCGCCAATACGGTACGCCCTGCATTTCAATTGATAAAAACTGCCCCAAATTCGAGTCTGGTCTCGTCTATTTTCTTTATGCTTTTGCCCGATCAAGTTGTAGTTTATGGTGATTGTGCGATCAATCCTGATCCGACCGCAATTGAACTTGCAGAAATCGCGATTCAAAGTGCAGACTCTGCGGCGTCATTTGGGATTGAACCGCGTGTGGCGATGATTAGTTATTCGACGGGTGAATCGGGCACTGGCAGCGACGTGGATAAAGTCCGAGAAGCCACACGTATCGCGCAAGAACGTCGCCCTGATCTGATGATTGATGGACCGCTGCAATATGATGCGGCTGCGATTGAAAGCGTGGGGCGTCAGAAAGCGCCTGATTCTCAAGTTGCGGGTCGTGCAACGGTGTTTGTATTTCCAGATTTGAACACTGGAAATACAACGTATAAAGCCGTTCAGCGCAGCGCGAATGTCGTCAGTGTTGGCCCAATGCTCCAAGGTTTGAATAAACCCGTGAATGATCTATCGCGCGGTGCGCTCGTTGAAGATATTGTGTATACGATTGCTTTGACAGCGATTCAGGCGGCAGGGTGATTTTCTTTGTACAAATGAACTCTGTATTGGTGGATTGGGTATTTCTTTAATATTTTGCCATTCATAAAATTTAAAACATCAGGATCACTCGTTGAGCGGAACCGAAACATACGGGAAATGTTGATGCACTTCCACATCGCTTAACGCGCATAGTTTGGCGTAGGGATCGCTTATTTTAAGTGTTTGATATCAATAGTAGAGATTTAAATTTTTATCGAAATACTCACTTGTCATATTGTTCATTTACCGCTCAAACGTTTACACGCTCATTCAATATGACTATTGTCGATACAGTAAATACGCCTTACAAAGCCGTACAACAAAACGTGAATGTCATGACAGCTTCTCTCATTGATAAGATTTGAATAAACCTATGGATGAGTTTTCGTGTTTTACATGAGTCTAACTTATTCTTTATACGATTTCATTGATGACGATATCAGACAAATAGTTCAATTTAGCTTACTGGGTTAAATATAATAACTTTATGATAATAATAATATTTTTTAAAAAAATATGCATTTAAATTATCTTTTTTAAACAACTTATTCTGATTTAAAAACTAGGTTTAACCATTGCAAAAATTTTATCCTCTAATGATAGATGCTTATCGTGAATGGCACTTGATAGTCTTCAAGTATCCGAATTGAATCCGAACAGAAGTTCAGTATAGGATATTAAGTACGAAAAACCATATTCGAAATCAAGTGCACAGGAATAAATTACGATGAACGCAAAAGTAATTACCAGCTCGACTAAAGGTTCTTTTTTTAGCAAATTTCAAACTAAAAACCAAGCAGTCACCCGCGATTTTTCTCAGAAAGATCTGATTCCTATTCGACATTTTGATTTTAAATTTGACGCTAACAAATTAAATGACACTTTTTTTCAGCATTCGGTATTGGCATCTGCTTATTTTGAAGCATTGTCTATATTTCTTACCTTTGGTGAAGATCTCGTGATTGAGACCGCACGTTATCACCGTGATTTTCTGACTGATCCTATCCTCAAGGCACGTGTCACTGCATTGATTGGACAGGAAGCCATTCACTCTAAGATCCATGATGAATGGAATGAAGTCTTAAAGAAAAATGATTTTCCAGTCACGTTATATCGCTTTTTGGCAAAAAATGTATTCGACTATGGTTTCTTAAAACTTCCACAACCCGTAAAACTTTCATTGATGGCGGGGATTGAACATTTTACTGCAGTACTCGCACAGTTCATGATGGAACGTGAAGATATTTTTGACATGATTACCGATGATGATAAGACCAAGGCATTATGGCAGTGGCATATGCTAGAAGAATCAGAGCATAAAGATATTGCTTATGATGTCTATCAGACACTTTCTGGCAATTACGCGTTGCGGATGGGTGGTTTTGCGATGGCGACGGTGACCATTATTTTCTTGGTCTCACTCGGTGGGTTATTGATCCCATTCATTCGTAAGCCAAGTAATTTTATTCGTCCCTCATTCTGGAAAGATGCACGTCGTAGCGTAGGTCTGATGTTCTCTCCTCAATACGGCGTATATGGCAGTACAGTGAAGCATATTCTGGATTATGTACGTCCTGATTTCCACCCCAACGACCACGATACCTCTGAATATCTAGAATACTACAAAGCAAAGCTGCTGAACAAAGCCGATGGTTTGTTAGCGCGCTATATGACTAAAGAAATTTATCCAAAAATCAAAGCGGCTTAATCCTTAAGCTTTCCCATAGCCACCATTGCTTATAAACCAGCGACAACTTATCGCTGGTTTCTACCATATTTATTTTGGATATATCATGAGTTTATTTGGTCATAATAGTAAAAAGTATAATCCGAAAAAACCGAGTCATCTGGCACATGCTGTCGTCACAGGCGCAGGGAGTGGTATTGGCAGAAGTTTTGCACTTGAGCTGGCGAAGCGAGGTGGCACGGTCGTCTGCGCAGATATCAACCTTTCAGCAGCAGAAGAAACTGTGGCATTACTCAATGAAATTGGCGCTAAAGGCTATGCAATTCAATGTGATGTAGGCGATGCCGAACAAGTTAAATCGCTCTCAGAACAAGCAGAAATTCTGATGCAACATCCAACGACATTGGTGATTAATAATGCAGGTGTCGGTCTAGGCGGTAAGTTCGATGAACTCACGCTCGATGATTGGAAATGGTGTATGCACGTCAACTTATGGGGCGTCATCCATGGCTGTCATTATTTTGTGCCGAAGTTTAAACAGTTGGGCTATGGCGCGATTATCAATGTCGCATCAGCGGCGTCGTATACAGCCGCACCTGAAATGACTGCGTATAACGTCACTAAAGCAGGTGTACTTTCCCTGTCTGAAACGTTATCAGCGGAACTACGTAAATTTAAGATTAAAGTGAACGTGCTTTGCCCGACACTTGTCCCGACCAATATTATTAAAAACGGTCGTCTTCCAGGTCGATATTCTAACCTCGCAAATCATGCGCTCATGAACTATGCGTTTACCACCAGTGACTCGGTTGCGATAGAAACTTTGGATCGTTTGGATAAAGGTGATTTGTATACCATTCCGCAAATCGATGCGAAATTATTCTGGCTAATGAAACGCACCTCACCCAATCTTTATGCCAAATTCTTAGGCACTTCGTATAAATTCTTTAAGTAAAATTTTCTACATTGAGGCATTCAAATGACTTCTAAGACTGAAGTAGGTCATATCTACGACACCTTGATTATTGGTGCGGGTATTTCAGGCATTGCGGCGGCTATTAAACTGAATAAAGTGGGTTATCACAACTTTAAAATCATTGAAAAAGCCAGCCGTGTTGGCGGGACATGGCGTGAAAACACCTATCCTGGTTGTGGCTGTGATGTTCCTTCTGCACTGTATTCATACTCTTTTGCACCCAGCGCGAAGTGGAGTCATCTTTTTGCCAAGCAACCTGAAATTTTGAGTTACTTAGAAGATGTGACCAATCAATTCAACCTTAAACCGTTGATTGAATTCAATAATGAACTTCTAAAAGCAGTTTGGGACGATCAGCGGCACTTGTGGGTCATGGATACAACGTCGGGACAATACCTCTCTCGTACTGTGGTTTTTGCGACAGGTCCGATTACCGAAGCACAAGTTCCACATATTGACGGCTTGGATACGTTTAAAGGTGAGATGTTCCATTCTGCGCGCTGGAATCATGATTATGATTTAACAGGCAAAAGAATTGCTGTTATTGGTACAGGCGCTTCCGCGATTCAATTTGTACCGCGCATTCAACCACTTGCAAAAGAACTGTATGTATTTCAACGCACTGCGCCGTGGGTCTTGCCAAAACCTGATATGAATTTGGGTGAAGTCAGTAAAGCAGTCATGAAAAAAGTGCCTGCGATTCAAAAAACTTGGCGTAAGTCTGTGGCGACTTCCTTGAACGTCATTAACTTTGGTTTACGGAATCCAAGCGTCTTGAAACCCGTTAATGCCTTGGGTAAACAGTTACTTAAACTGCAAGTCAAAGATGCTGAATTACTTAAAAATGTGACGCCTAATTTCTTGGTCGGCTGCAAACGTATCTTGTTTGCCAACGATTACTATCCTGCACTACAAGCTAAAAATACCCAACTGATTCCGCACGGTTTAGTTAAGATTGAAAATAATACTGTCATCGCCTCAAATGGCGAACGTCACGAAGTCGATGTGATCATCTGGGGAACAGGTTTCGAGGTATCGCATCCACCGATTGGCAAGAAAGTCACCAATGCAAACGGTGATGTTCTCGCGGAGCTATGGAAAGATACCTCTCCACAAGCTTATTTAGGAACAAGCATCGAGAATACGCCTAATGCATTCCTTGTTTTGGGCCCCAACGTGCTCGTCTATGATTCATTTATTGGATTAGCAGAAGCGCAACTTGATTTCATTATTGATGGGTTGATGAAAATCAAATCACAAGGCATCACCAAGCTTTCGGTTAAGCCTGAAATTATCAAGAAACATAATGATCTCGTACAAAAGCATATTAAAACGACAGTATTTAATAGTGGCGGTTGTAAAAGCTATTATCTTGACCAAAATGGCCGCAACTTTGCCGCATGGCCATGGTCCCTGAAAAAACTGAAACAAAGGCTGACTGCACTTAATCTTGACGATTACCAAGTGAATCGCGCGTCACATTAATGCAATAGCGGATCGTATGAGCGGATTAAAGAAATCCGCTGATACACCCTATCAGCACTTGCGCTAATCCGTTGTGAGCGATTACAGATGACAGTTACGCTTTTATATGGTTGGCTCCCAATACAATTTTTTTGATCTAAGTTCCCTTCAACGCTCTCCGACGCTTTTGTTCAATCTTCTCTAGATTCTTATTTAAAACGGCTTGCTCAACAGTACGCGGATGCTTAAATCGCTCATCAAACACTTGATTATTATATTTTTCGTTAATCGTAAATACATTTACATTTGATCGTAAGGCTTTATTTCGACGCGCCATTACTAGACGTTCCGCTCTAAATTTCTTGACTTGCGCGGCTTTTTGTTGCTCATATTGATAATTGTGTTCAGTGATTTTTGAATACGAAACCATCTTACTACGACCAACACAGGGGCTATCTGTGTAATTTAATTTTCCTTGTGAGTCTTTGCATTTATAAACATCCACTGCCAGTGCATCTGAAGCACCTACAGAAACTAAAAAAAAACCAAGCGCAGAAAATGACGTTTTTAAAAACGTTCTCATGATGTTCTTCCTCATTATTATGTATGTATTATAAATGTATTGACCAGTCTTCTACTGCCCAATGATGATCCAACGCATGCGCATGTAACCGCGTATCAGGCGTGACAACAATTGCATGATCTGCAAAATTTAACAAGGGTAAATCATTATATGAATCAGAATAACCCCAGCTTTCAAGGGGTTCGTCTATTGATCGATTTGTCGCTAACCACTGATGCAAATGATGCAATTTACCTGCTTGAAAACACGGTTCGCCGTCCAGCTTACCCGTGTATTCACCATTGATGATTTCTGGATTGCTGGCAATCAAATGCTTCACGCCAAATGCTTCGGCAATCGGTGCAGTCACAAAGCGATTAGTCGCCGTAATGATCACAATTTCATGCCCTGCTTGACGATGCTTTTCAATCGCTGCAATCCCCATAGGTCGCATCGCAGGGCGAATCACCGTTTGCATATACAAATCGTGCAGCGATTTAAGCGCTTCTGGCTTTTTATTGACAAGAAACTGAAATACAAACTCGTTATAGGCCACTGCATCTAGCGTACCCGAGTGATAATCAGCAAAAAACTGATCGTTTTGCGCACGATGGGCTTTTTCATCGACTAAGCCTTGCTTGATGAGAAATTCACCCCATTCATGATCTGAATCTAAATCAAGTAACGTATTATCCAAATCAAATAACGCCAACTGCATGGTTCACTCCTCATGGATTTTGAATGATTGAGGTCAAATTCATTGAACGTATCAGGAGTAGACCCTTTCCACGTTGACCTAATTTCAAACAATAACGAAAGCGCTTTGAGTGGCGTCGAATGATATCAAACGACGACCACGACTCCATTTCAACAAAACTCAACGCACGCATGACCCATCTATTAGATTTGATTTGCGGAATGATTTGTCGCACTCGGACGGACAAAACTGCCCAAACCTTTGCTCTGCATAAACCGCTCAACCCAACTTCGAATAATGGCAGGATTATCCATTTTCAGGACTTCTTTTAATAGTTGTTTAGCTTCGGTTAGCGGAGTCTGGATCAACGTTTTACGCACTTTTAAAATATTCGATGAACTCATCGATAATGCATTAAAGCCCATTGCCATCATCAGTACCGCAGTACCAGGATCGCCCGCCATTTCACCGCATAAACTAATCGGACGATTGAGTTCACGGCAGCGCGTCACCAAATTATTGAGTGTTCTTAAAACGGCTGGATGATAATAACTATAGAGTCCCGCCACGCGCGGATTATTACGATCAACCGCAAGCAAATATTGCGTTAGATCGTTTGAGCCAACCGAGAAAAAATCGACCAGTTCAGCAAGTTCATCAATCATCGTGATGACGCTTGGCACTTCGATCATCACACCCACGCGAGGCATATTGATTTTAACTTGCTCTTCTTCCTGTACTTCATGCAATGAGCGATGCAGTAAGTAAAGCGCCTCTTCAACTTCACTAATTGAAGTGATCATCGGAAATAAAATATGTAAATTATTGAGTCCGATACTGGCTTTGAGCATCGCGCGCATTTGCGCAGAAAAAATTTCAGGATGATCTAGCGTAAAGCGAATACCGCGCCAGCCGAGTGCCGCGTTGTCTTCTTCAATCGAGAAATACGGTAGATCTTTATCAGCACCAATATCTAATGTGCGCATCACGACAGGTTTACCTGCGAAATGACTCAATTGTTGACGATAAATATGGCGCTGTTCTTCCTCACCGGGGAAACGTTCACGCAGCATAAAAGGAATTTCGCTGCGATACAGACCCACACCTTTGGCACCGCGTTGCGCACCACGGATCACATCAATCATCAAACCTGTATTGACATACAAAGACATACTATGACCGTCAGGCGTGATGGTTTCACGGCGTTCATAGGCTTTTAGATCTTGCTCGGCTTGCTGTTCTTCTTTCTGGATTTCTTTATAACGTTGACGTAACTGACGAATTGGATGCACAAAAATCCGTCCTTGATGCGCATCTACAATCATTTCCACATCATCAAGGGCCGTAATAGGCAGCTCTGTTACACCAACAACGGTTGGAATGCCCAACGCACGCGCAACAATCACCATGTGCGAATTTGCAGCACCTTCGGCAGTCACGATTGCTGCAATATTATCCAGTGGCAACTCAACCAACATCGCCGTCGAAATTTCTTCGCCAATGAGAATACTACCCTCACTGATTTCACGATGTTGACTATCTGATGCTTGTAGTCGCGCTAAAAGCCGACGTCCCAGATCACGTAAATCTGCAATGCGCTCACGCAGATAATCATCTTCCATTTGTGCAAAATGTGCGGTGTGTTGATCAATGACCGCACGAACTGCACCTTGCGCCCAATTTCCTGCTTTGATTCGAGCAGTGATTTCGGAAGGCAGTGCATGATCATCCAACATCCGCAGATAGACGCCAAATAATGCGCGCTCATCTGCTAGTAATGCTTTTTGCATCTTGTCATCAAGATCTTTAATGTCTTGACGCACAATCGCCAAAGCATCATTAAACAATGCTAATTCAGCTTTGATATCATCAATTTTACGATCAGGAACGAGTGACAGATCAGCAGCAGGATACAACACCACAGCACGTCCAATCGCAACACCACCTGCACCCGCAACACCTTGAAACTGCTGGGGTGAAGCAGCACTACTCGGCTTCCTGAACACATCGACGTGACCAACGGCATGCGCATGCGCAATCGCACCAGACAGTTGAGCGCAGAGTGTCACAAGGAAAGATTCTGCTGCTTCACTAAACGCACGACGTTCACGATTCTGCACGACCATCACGCCCATCACTTTACGGCGATACATGATTGGCACACCGAGGAAAGCGCTATAACGCTCCTCCCCAGTTTCAGGCAAATAACGGAAACGAGGATGGCTTGAAGCATCTTCAAGGCTAATAATTTCTTCACGTTGACCAACTAAACCGACCAGTCCTTCAGTCGTTGACAGTGAAACTTCACCCACTGCATCAGCATTCAAACCAACAGAAGCCATCAAGATGTAACGCTGATTACGTTCATCCAGCAAATACACCGAACACACTTCGGTTTCCATTGCTTCGGCAACAAGCTGCACCATCACTTCGAGTGCCGCATGTAAATTTGGTGCGGCATCAACGTCTTGTACAATCTTGCGCAGGCTTTCTATCTGCATGACATCTCCAATATGTCTAAAAAATTCGTCCTGACCCCACCATCACCCACCTCAAATTCCATTCTCAATTGGATGATTACCCTAGGAGTATAGACTGCTGCTTCAAATAGGCAACTTTTGTACGAGCTGAAGTAGCGCTTTTCGATAAACATCACGTTTAAACGCAACCACCTCTGATAACGGGAACCAATAACTGACCCACATCCAACTATCAAATTCGGCAGGATGACTGGCATCCAAATGAATGAATGAATCATCAGCAATCAGTTGCAAGAGAAACCACTTTTGTTTCTGACCAATGCACACTGGTGGCGCATCATCTTGGCGAACATAGCGATTTGGCAAACGATAATGTAACCAACCGTCAGTTTGCGCAAGGATTTTCACATGTTGAGAATGAAGTCCGACCTCCTCCCAAAGCTCGCGGTACAATGCTTGTTCTGGCGTTTCGCCTTCAGAAATTCCACCTTGCGGAAACTGCCATGCATTATGACCAATTCGTTTTGCCCACAATACCTGACCCCGAGCATTACACAGGATCATGCCGACATTGGGCCGATAGCCGTCTGCATCTATCATTGGAACAATTCCAGAAAAATAAGCCTAAAAGTGTATGTCTGACCTTTTTTAAACCATCACTGACCTATTATTAGGTTTTAAATTGTGACGTCTCGTAAAAGCTCTGGCTTTAACGCCTTATGAGAAAAGGAAAGTACATGAAATTGGTATCATTTTACCGAAAATGTGGGGCAAATCGGGGATTGTTTTTACTGTTTTTTGTGAGTTGGTTCCTAAAAAATAAAATACGCTGCATTAGCAGGCAAAATGTTGCGATTTAGAGCAGTAGCATGATGCCATTTGAATGAAAATGTAGGGGAAAACCCTTGTCGTTGTCCTGCACCAAATCATAAATGGCCAACCAACACACCTTTAGACCACAACGAGCGAAACTGATCAGAGCAAGTCAATTAACTCACTCTATTGTCAATCAAGCAAGGTCAACGTTGCGCTTTCCAGTCCAGTCGTTTGGTCAAATAGGACCACCAGCCCAAACACGCACCCACGTGCCGCAGCCATTGAAAACTTAGCGGTGTCAGCAACGTATAAATCATAACCTGAATCCATAATCGACCTGCCAACGATTGATTGGCCCAGCGATGATAGATCAATAAAGCCCATAAATTAAACAATAAATCGATGCTTAACTTAATCATCACCACCCAAAAAATCGCCATTAATGCAGGGCTTCGGATAAAAATCAGCCAGATTAACAACCCTAAAGCCACCACACCTAACAATGGCTGAATGGCATCTAATGCCTTGATCGGCAACATAAACCGCCCAATTACGCCAAATTTTGGGTTTCCGGTCATATCCAGATTGGCAAATTGTGTGTGTAAGAAACCTGCAAACCAGCGTTGTCGCTGATGAAAAAAATTGCTCACTGTCGCTGGTGCATCAGTGATCGCAGACGCACCAGCAACCACCCCAATTGTCCAGTCTTGATGATAATCATAGGCATAACGATACATGCGATGGTTGATCTCATAATCCTCAACCATACTGTGCGGATTAAAGCCATTGAGCTGAACTAAAACGTCTTTACGATAAGCTGCAAAAGCACCAGAAACCAATAACAAGGTATTGGCATTCATCCAGCCTGCTCGCGCGACAAATGAGTAGATATACTCAAATTTTTGAAAAAACTCAAAAAAACTAGCCGACCAATGGGATGTACATTGAGGCTGCAAAATACCCCCTGCAATGGCTAATGTGGGTTGCTCAGCAAAGGCTTGTGCCAAAGCCATGATTGCATCAGGCACCAAAATGGTATCAGCATCCAATGTCACCACAATATCAGCATCCAGCAATGGCCATGCTGCATTGAGCGCATAGGCTTTACCTTGATGTGGCAATCTTAATACACTGATATTACGATGTAATTTTGACTTTATTAAGCCCACACCCTGCGGCATACCATATAAATCCTGCAACAACTGGGGGCTACTATCCGTTGAGCCATCATCTGCAATCATGATGGTTTTGATGGGCATACTTTGGGCAAGTGCCGCATCCAAACAGGCGGATAACACACGGGCTTCATTGCGGGCTGGAATAATAACCGCCACGCTCGGCAGTTGGATTTTACTTAAAGGTTGTGGCTGTAAACGCAGGGTTTTGATAAAAATAAACAACAGC
>JACMMY010000091.1 GCA_014378805.1 Moraxellaceae bacterium | reverse complement strand
GTTAAATGGGTTGGTAACACCAATATGGGTTTTGATTATTGTAATTGCCTTAGACGCTCTTTTTGGTTAATTAAACTTGTTATAGGTTGCTTGTAATACTTTGAAAATTAAACATATTTGAAAAACAGATTTATTACGCTTCCACATAAGGTAATTGGTATAATGTTTTGATTAGAAACCTGTTGTGATTGAAGCAACTCAATAAGCCAGCGTAGCGTGGGCTTCAGCCCACGACACTCTACTTCAGAAAAAACCGCAATCAAAAAGATAGTACCTACCTCACACCATCCGAACCGCCACTGGATACTGCGCCACTAACGTATCCGCAGTCAGCAACGTAATCCCCTCAAATATCGCCTGTGCCACAAGCATCCGATCAAAAGGGTCTTTATGAATCATCGGTAAGCTGTCGATGGATACCGCGTGCTCACTGCCTATTGGCAACTCACTATAGCCATTATCCAATAAACCACGACGTAGCAATCGCGGATTCACCTGAAAGTCATCACGACCTAAACTATGTTTGATGGCAATTTCCCATAAGCTCGCAGCACTGAAAAACAACTCATTTTCTGGGTCATTCAATAAAGCACGCGCCTCCACAGATAACTTCTCTGGATTTCCAGCCGCCCAAAGCAAAACATGCGTATCAAGCAATAACTTCATACGTCACCAACAAACATAAGCTCAATCTCCGAACTTCCCATTCGGTCAAAATCATCGGGAACCATAATCTGATTACTCATAAAGCCTAAACGCCTAACACTCTTTCCTTCTGGGGCATTTAAGGCAATCACTTTAACCAAAGGCTTTCCTGACTTAGCAATGACAAACGGCTCACCACTCGCCGCTTGCGCGATAAGCTTAGATAAATTGGTTTTGGCATCGTGAATGTTGACAGTTTGCATAATTTTTCTTCTTTAAACTAAGTTTAGTTAGTCTAGTTTATTTTATGCATTATTACAAATAGACCAACTGCACAAAACCTTTCAAATCAGTCTACAATAGCCGACTAATTTATCGTATTTGAAAAACAGGTTTGAAATGCTGGCACACTGGGTAAGACGCATCCTCCAAGCAACCGTTTACGATGTTGCAATCGAATCACCGCTCGACAAAGCACCACGCCTCTCCGCACGTTTCAATAATAACATTCTAATGAAACGCGAAGACTTGCAGCCGGTATTTTCGTTCAAACTACGCGGTGCGTATAACCGAATTAGCCAGCTCAGCGCCGCAGAACGCGCACGCGGCGTCATTACCGCATCCGCAGGCAACCACGCCCAAGGCGTCGCCTACTCAGGTCAAAAATTGGGCATTGACACGCTCATCGTCATGCCACAAACCACACCAGATATTAAAGTAAACGCAGTGAAACGTCTCGGCGGCACAGTTGCGCTGCATGGTGATAGCTTTGATGAAGCATATCGCTACGCCCTGCTTCGCGCTGAACAAGAAAATCGCGTCTATATTCCGCCTTTTGACGACGAATTAGTCATTGCAGGTCAAGGCACCATCGCCATGGAACTGCTGCGCCAATGCCGTGAAATGGACTATGTCTTTGTCGCCGTCGGCGGTGGTGGTTTGATCGCGGGTATCGCTGCCTATCTCGGCGAAGTCGCACCACATGTCAAAGTCATCGCGGTCGAATCCGATGAGTCCGCATGCTTAAAACTCGCGTTTGAAACAGGTTATCGCGCCGTCTTGCCACAAGTTGGATTGTTTGCCGACGGCGTGGCTGTCGCGCAAATTGGCGAATTGCCACTCCAAGTCGTACAACTCCCTAAATCCGATGGCTCAGGCCCAATCGTAGAACGCGACGTTGTTACATGTAGCACTGATGAAATCTGTGCAGCGATTAAAGACGTGTTTGAAGAAAACCGTAGCATCGTTGAACCTGCTGGCGCACTCGCTGTTGCTGGGATGAAAAAATTCATCGAACAAACAGGTATTACCAATAAAAACATGGCAGTGATTGTTTGCGGCGCGAACATGAACTTTGACCGTCTACGCTATATTTCCGAACGTACAGAACTCGGCGAAGGACGCGAAGCGATTTTTGCGGTCAATATTCCAGAGCGCACAGGTGCGTTCTTAGAATTCTGCCGAGCGTTGCAAGGTCGTGCGATCACTGAATTTAATTATCGATACAACGGTAATTCTTTGGCTCAAGTGTTTGTCGGTATCGGCCTCAAAAACGGCATGGTTGAACGCCAAGAAATCCATGATAACTTGACCCAAAAAGACTACATCGTCGATGACTTATCGGATGATGAAATCGCCAAATTGCATATCCGCCATTTGATCGGTGGTCATGCTGGATTGAGCGATGAGCGTTTATTCCGCTACGAGTTTCCTGAACGTCCAAGTGCTTTGTTGTCGTTCTTAGAAAAATTGGGGCAAGATTTGAATATCTCCTTGTTCCATTATCGCAATCATGGTGCGGCAAATGGCAGCGTGCTTGTTGGCTTGCAAACGGGTACGCGTACTGATGCAGAACTGTTTAAAATGCTTGATGCCATTGGTTATCCGTATAAAGACGTGACGGACAATGTCGGTTATCGGTTGTTCTTGAAGTAAGAGAAGCAAAAAGCAAATCCTCCCTAATCCTCCTTTTTCTAAGGAGGGGACTATTTTGGCTACGCCAAAATAAAAAAGCTCCTCCCTTTTACAAAGGGATGAACGAGGATCAGCAGCGCACTGCGCTGCCCGAGTGCAAGACGGAGCGATAGCGAAGTGGGGAGGGATTTGCTTTTGATGTTATATTTCCTACCGAATGTAGGTTTTTTATTCGTAACTAAAGCGATTTTAATCAAAACACGTTATTATACACCCCTCTTTTAATTAGCTTGGATTGACTTGCATGTCCACCATTCAAAATGATTCAGTAGTGAACTTTCACTACACTTTAACCAACGCAGCTGGTGATGTGCTCGACAAATCACAAGGCGAACCATTGGTTTACCTACATGGCGCGCACAACATTGTTCCAGGCCTAGAAAATGCATTGCTTGGCAAACAAGTTGGCGACAAGTTCCAAGTCACTGTTGAACCAGAAGAAGGCTACGGCGAATACCAAGCTGAAATGGTTCAAGAAGTGCCACGCAACATGTTCCAAGGCGTTGATGACATTACCGTTGGTATGCAGTTCCAAGCACAAACTGATGACGGCGTTCAAGTTGTGACGGTTAAAGACGTCACTCCAGAACTTGTGATCGTTGATGCAAACCATCCATTGGCCGGTCAAGCACTGACGTTTGATGTAGAAGTTGTCGCAATCCGCGTAGCAACGTCTGAAGAACTTGAACACGGTCATGCACATGGCGTAGGTGGTCACCACCACTAAGTGATCAGCTCACTGATCATGCAAAAAAAACCGCTGATTCGTCAGCGGTTTTTTATTGTCTGTTAATCACATACCGTAGATCACTGAGCGGAGTCGAAGTGATGTGAACTTGCAAATGCCGCTCATTTCGACTCCGCTCAATGAGCTATGTAATCATTAAGATATAAAAGCTCTACAACGTCACATGCGCCCTTAACTTCTCCAGCGTCGCAGGACCAATCCCCTTCACTTGCTGTAAATCATCAATCGATTTAAAGCCACCTTGTTGCTGGCGATATTCCGTAATAGCTTTTGCTTTCGATGGGCCAATGCCAGGCAAAGCAACCAACTCCGTTTCGCTTGCACTATTAATATTAACAGTACCCATGCTCGCCTCTTTCTTCTTGCTAGGACTACTTTTGGTTTGAGTCGTAGGCGTGGTGACAGGCTGAGTTTGAACACGACTGTCCGAATTACTATAACCACCATACCTCACAGAAGTTGAGGATAACATTGGATTTTCGACAACACTTTGTTGTGCTTGTACAGTCGAAAGTAAACCTAAAGAAAATATGAATATTGTACTCAAAACCACTTTTTTATAAAACGTCAAAAACGCTAGGGTATATTTATTGTTCATCAAAACTCCAAAAATCTTATTATTAAAATGATAAAATAAACAATCCTCCTTTAACTTAAAGAAGGGTTGCAACAAAAATATACATCAATATTTTAATTAGCGCTCTTGAAGCGTACCCAACAAATGAGGCTTGCCATCTTTTGCACCAGTCAGTTCAAACGTTGTTTTCTGACCGTTTTTTTGCGCTTGCAGATGAACTTTGTTCGGTAAAAACACTGGCATCTTGAATTGTACGTCTAAGAAGTATGCATTTGGTAATGTGCCCAATGCCGCAACCGAACGTGCTTTAGTCCACATACCATGCGCAATTGCACGTTTGAAACCAAACGCTTTTGCTGTCACGGCATGAATATGAATAAAATTAAAATCACCACTGATGAGCGCATAACGACGACCCAAATCTTCGGGTAAAACAAAATCTTCATTAATATCATTCGGCTTAGCAGTTAAGCGTGATTCTTTTTTATCACTCTTCGGCACGACACCTTCCGTTTTACCGCGCGCCAAATAACTCGCAACACTTTCCCAAACGATTTCGCCTTTCACTTTTGCAGTGGTAATGAACGTAAATAATTTACCTTTTTCGTGCGGCGTAATTTCACCAAAACGCGTTGCTAATGCAATCGTATCCGTCACATTGACGGGCTTGAATTGCTCAACGGTGTTGCGAATATGCACAATTCCTAAAATCGCAAAGGGGAAATCTTCACCGACCATCAAAGACAACTGTAAAGGCATAGACAGGATGCCTAAATACAGTGGCGGCAAAGTGTCTAAATCCTGATAACCACAAATCGAATTATAAGAACTCAGGTGCTTACGGTTGATTTTGACTGCATCAACGCTGTATTCAGCGTGTGGCAATGCCTTAAAATGATTTTTTTTAAGTGTACTTAAAGCAACCTTAGCAAACAGACCCAACGGTTTTGGAATCGATTGAAAAGAACGGTTTGGCATAATAATGCTCGATTATAAAAAAGAAGTATGAATAGGAAAATTCAGTGTCGCTATCATATTAAAAAGACGCCGTACTCTTTAAGAAAAAGTACGACGTTTGTGTAAACAATTATGCGTGTTTTACACGTCGCATCTTATGCGCCAATGAGACTTTGACCACAAACACGAACCACATTGCCGTTCAAACCACCTGATGCTGGATTTGAAAACCATGCAATCGCTTCAGCGACATCTACAGGTTGACCACCTTGTGACATCGAGTTCATGCGACGACCTGCTTCGCGGATTTGTAATGGAATCGCAGCAGTCATTGCCGTTTCGATGAAACCGGGTGCAACTGCGTTGATGGTGATACCTTTTTTCAGTGTTGGTGCAACAGATTGAACTAAACCGATGACGCCTGCTTTTGATGCTGCGTAGTTCGTTTGACCCAAATTGCCTGCGATACCACTGATTGATGATACACACACAATGCGTGCATTATCATTAAACGCTTCATTTTCTAGCAAATAATCATTAATACGTTCTGCACTCGACAAGTTAATGTTGAGCACAAGATCCCACAATGGCGC
>JACMMY010000090.1 GCA_014378805.1 Moraxellaceae bacterium | reverse complement strand
GGCCCAGCGGCGCGATGTCGTGGTTGCCGCAGTCGGGGCAGTCGAAGTCGTATACTGGACCGAATTAACAGACAACCCTAAAATAAAATTTAAATTTTTAAATTGGATCGTTCCATTGCTCGGAGTATTTGGAGCTGGAAAATTAAAATTAATACCAATTGCCGACTGCTTTATAGCCGCACCAGCGTTGACTACGGGATCACCCAAGTCAGCGCCAAACAAAGTAAGCTGAGGAACGTTTATAGTCCCATTAAAACCTTTTAATAACAGCCAGTTAGCCACACTGTTGAACTGAAATCCCAATCGACAATTAACCAGTGGCGTTTGACCCACTCCACTCCCGCAATTAGACACACCTGGTGTGGATTGATTAATCTGTAAACTTAAAGCAATGTTGACACCTGTATCCGCTTGTCCTTCTACGCTGGATAAAGCCAGATCATCTAATTGACTCATCGCAGCTTGGGCTACTGTCGAGCCTAACACGCTACCCATAACCAAAGAGGAACCGAGCAAGAGCATGCGGAGATATGATTTTTTCTTCACGATTATCCCCTAAAGTCCAGTCAACGTCATTTTCATATGATTAACCGCAAGACCGCTGATTGCTGCTGTCCCTAGATTGACCTGCGTACCACCACTATTCTGAAAATAAATTCCATTCACGCCTGCACCTGCAGCAGCACCTGGTGCACCTGCTGAACCTGTGAATAAGGCATCACTACTACCAGGTGGAATAAATACAGTGACAGACTGTGTTGAACCTGCCGGACTAGTACCATCATTTAATGTTAGATTGTATGTCGCCCTTTGGGTGGTCAGCGTATTGTTCACATACGCATCACCAATGGTAATGCTGCCATGGGTTGCCGTTGATGCACAACCCACGGCCGTAGCACCCGCAGTTCCCGTCACACACATACCCGCAGCAGGAGTTAGCCCAGTAACTGGAGATACACCGATAATAGCCGCACCATTATTGGATGCACCATAATTAACGACCATCCCCGTCCCTATAGTAGTATCTAACGTAATTGCTGACGGATCTGCGCCAGCTGTTGCACCGTTATAACGGTAGCCGGTATTCGTCGTACACAAGACACCCGAAAGTGTTCCACCAGCACATAATGATAAGTTAGCATGACTAGAAGTCATATCCACTTGATTACTATCATAATTCACATAAAACTGATTATACACACTTGGTGCATTCGGAATTTGCGCCAACTCCAAAGATAAAGTCGGTTTACCACCAACTACCCCACTAGTCAGCATAAGTGGCTGGTAATTAATATTCCCTATTGGAAGATTAATATTTAACTGAGGAATAAATATCCCTTCTAACGGATCAAAAAGACCGATAGTAGTCGCACCTGATTTTCCCTGTACTGACAAACGCAACATACTGCTGGTTGCCGCCGTAGTGCCTGCACGGCTGGAATTAAATCGCAACACCCCCGACAACCCTAAGGTATTCTGATACTCACCATGTCCAGGTGCACCAGTAGTCGAACCCTCCGTCGTATAATTTTGTGGAATACTCGGAATTGTACCGTATGGACATAATGCAGCAGACGAACATGATGGTGTCGCAAACAAATTCACAACCGAACCATTGATCCCAAAACCATCCCAAATTGCTTGCACTTGCAAAGCAGGGCCTAGACCAATACCAAAAGTTCCAGCAGTAGCGGATGTAGATGAAGATGTACTATAGTTTGGTATCGCGCTTCCTGCCGCATACTGCATGATGTTAAGCCACGCTCCTAAATGAAGATTATTACCAGTCGTCGCCGTATTTGCTGGCGCAGCAACTTGAACATAAGGCACACCTGTAGACACACCATCCAAACCATTATCTATAGAATTTTTTACTTGAAGCCAAAAAGGATCACTCGCACTACCCCAATTAACCCCTAAACCTGTAAATAAATCGGTCGTGTTTACAGATGCACCTGCACCAGAAACAGACAAACCATATAAATATAGATCAACCTGATTACCAAGAGGTCGACCAGACACCGTTGGTACAGGACCCACCGGCCCAATGTACAAATAACTTCCATAATCGCCAGGGTTAGTACTCACAACTGTCGCTGTTCCGTTACTCGGACGGAGTTGTGTCGCACCAAATGTATTAAGCACTCCAGGAGCTGTCCCATCCTGAGTCACAGACGGCATTTGGAGTTTAAAATTCGTCGCAAAAAAACCTAAACCCTCTCCCGTCGCATCACTCATACCTGCGTCGGTCATCGCTTCTAACGCATATGCAGGCATCGCCATCGCAGCTGACAACAACGTCAGCGCAAGCGTCCCCACTTTAAATTGAGGAGTAGTATTAGCCATTTGAGCAATAAACCGAGCAGTCATAGTAAACTCCATATTGCAGCGCAACCTTACTCAGGCTACGAAACAGTTATTCATCCATTCATTCACCACTTCATCGACACATTGTCAGACAAAGAATTCTTATTCTTCAATCACAAAAAAACCTGATGCAGCCTTCTCGCACATATCTCACTATTATGAATAGTTTTAAGGAAAATGCAAAAGTTGTAATGTAAAATCACCTTATTTAAGCAAAATAACCTTATAATTATTAATATAAAACAAATACTTAAATCCAAATCAACAATAACTACCGTTGGTCGGACAAGCTACAACAATCGCACAAAAGATTGCAAATCGATAATACAAGTAAGCCATGAAAGACAGCGCATGTCAGTCATGGCTTACAAGTTGTCCGACAGCCTATTCTGGATCCGCGACCATTGCTCACGACACCGATAAAGCGCTTAGACTTTCGGTAAAGTCACGCCGCGCTGACCTTGATATTTACCGCCGCGATCCTTGTAAGAAACCTCACACACCTCGTCAGACTGAAAGAACAGCATCTGCGCAACGCCTTCACCTGCATAGATTTTTGCTGGAAGATTCGTCGTATTTGAAAACTCTAGGGTGACATGACCCTCCCACTCTGGCTCAAGCGGCGTGACATTGACGATAATGCCACAGCGTGCATAGGTAGATTTACCTAAACAAATCGTGAGTACATCGCGAGGGATGCGAAAAAACTCAACCGTGCGCGCCAGCGCAAACGAGTTCGGCGGAATAATACAAACATCAGCTTCGATATCCACAAAGCTTTTTTCATCAAAATGCTTAGGATCAACGGTCACCGAATGAATATTGGTGAACACTTTAAATTCGCGTGCGCAGCGCACGTCATAGCCGTAACTTGAGACGCCATAAGAGATCACTTTCTCATTATTTGCGTCATAGCGGACTTGTCCTTCAGCATACGGCTCAATCATGCCGTGCTTTTCACTCATTTCACGAATCCAGCGATCTGACTTAATTGACATAACGTTATTAACCACTCTGTAATAATAAAAAAAACTAAAAACCATTCATCTGCAAAAATCTAATTGCGCTCGGGATTAGCGGCCTCGCTCGAATCTCGACTCGACACAGGTTCAACCGGCGCATTACGTTCAGTACGACCTGCGGGAAAATCCTCAACATAACCCGTTTTACGCAAATCATAGCGTGCCCTCGCCATCGAGCGCGGGTTCTTCTGATCCGCACGAGATGGCCAGCCTTCACGCTGACGATGGCGATCACCATCAATCTCTTCAGTCTGATCATGCCACAAGACTTGGGATGTCGGATATGGCAAATCTATTCCCGCGTCAGTCAGTGCATATTTAACACCGATCAGCACTTGATCCATCGAATCGGTCATATCCACCTGGGCACTTTCCTCAATCCACCAGCGCAAACGCAACATCAGTGCATAATCACTAAAACCCGTTACCACAACCGTCGGTGTTGAATGTTCAGTCACCGTACTACAGGATTTAAGCGCTTCTAGTACTTGTGTCTTCGCTTTGGCCACATCATCACTCATGCCGATTCCGAAATCGACCTGACAGCGACGACGTTTAAAAGCAGTGTTGACCGTCACAGGCGTTGTATAAAGGACGGCGTTTGGAATCACAATGCGCCGACCATCGTAGGTTCGAATATAGGTTGCGCGAATTTGAATATCTTCGACCGTTCCCTCAAACGTACCCATGATGATTTGATCACCAATCCGGAAGGGTTCGGACAATAAGATAAAAATACCCGACAACATATTTTGAAAAATATCTTTAAACGCAAAACCAATCGCAACCGAACCAATTCCTAATCCACCAATCATTTTTGCCGTGGTAAACCCTGGAATAGCGACAACCATCGCCACCAGAATACCAATAAAAATGATCAATGAAGACCCAATTCGATTCAGTACTTTGACTAAATTTTGGCGTCGTTGTACGCGATGACTAAGTGTTCTTTTGATTGTAAATTTGAATAATCGACCAATCAGCCAGAACAACACTAAGACAAAAAAAGCGGCAATGATATAAGGAATACGATCCATCGAATGCTCGATCATTTTATGCACGGGCGCATAAATCCCACCGTAATGCTCTACAGTTTTCTCAACAGCTTTCGTGGTCGCCGCGCCTGCTTGCTGAATCTTGTTGTCTAATTCCATGGTCTATCCAATATTTCGGTTTAAATCGGTGTGGCTGGTTCCTACGCTTAAAGGCAAAATCCTCCCTCGTGCAGGACTACCGCGCGCTTTTTTTCTAAGGAGGGGACTATTTTGGCTTCACCAAAATAAAAACTCATCCCATTAAGAAAAATGGAACTCATCTTGCGAATGAGGAACATCTTCCACAAGGCTTCTCATGAGCGGAAATTGATTTTAATTTATCGATCATAATACAAAAAAACCCACAAGCGATTGTGGGTTTTTATCGTTGATTCTGCAAGATCAGATATACCGCATTAGGCTAATTATGCATTGCCTGTTGGTGCTGATTCATGCTGTAAGCGCTCAAGGTTCTCTGCAAATGCCGCATCGAAATTAATCGGTGCCAGCAAGAATTGCGGGAAGCTACCTTTGGTAATCACATCAGTGAGCGCTTCACGCACGAACGGAAACAGAATGTTCGGGCAATATGCACCCAGTAATTGAGGAAGTTGTTCTTGTGGAACATTCTCGATCAGAAAAATACCCGCTTGTTTAACTTCAGCAATATAAGCAGGTGATCCGCCGTTATTGGCAGTCAAGGTCACGCTTAATACGATCTCAAAATGAGTTGGATCAAGTTGTTCAGCATTACTGGTCAAGTTGATATTTAACTCAGGTTGCCATTCGCTGGTAAAAACTTTTGCGTTTGGCACTTCAAACGACAAATCCTTCAAATAAATACGCTCCAAAGCCAATTGGGCTTGTGGTGCATTTTCAGTCGCTTCTGGTGTAACTTGTTGTTCATCACTCATTGTAAATCTTCCTGTTGTCTTGAGAGGGATTATAAATAAAAGCGAACCGAATAGAGGGCTTATCCAGCCAACATGGTATCGAGTTCACCGCGTTGTTCTAATGCATATAGCTGGTCAAACCCGCCCACAAACACATCTTTGATAAAAATCTGTGGCACGGTACGTTGCTTGGTACGCGCAATCAACTCCATGCGAGTTTCTGCTGGTTCACGACCGAGATCAATCTCATGATAAGCAACCCCTTTCCGTGTCAGAAGCTGCTTTGCACGCACACAATATGGACAAGACTGTGTGCTGTAAATGGTTACCAAAGCATTGTTTGTTTCTGTTACGTCACTCATGAGATATCACCTTTAACGAATTGATTGGCTGAAACTGATTAGCGTTTCGGCTTAACCAGCGGCAGGTTTTGTCCTTGCCAGCCCAAAATACCGCCTTCGAGGCGATATAAATGATCACCGCCAACCTGTTGCACAGCACCGCCTGCGGTTTGACCCATTTTGCAGACCATCACGATAGGCTGTTTGATCTCGCGCAATTCTTCTAGATGGTTTTTCAGGCTACTGAGTGGAATATTACGACTGCCACTGATGTGTCCTTCACGAAATTCTTTAGCATCGCGAAGATCAACGATCACTGCTTTTTCGCGATTCACAAAACCGCCCAATGCTTGCGGCGATATTTTGCGTCCACTACGGCGATTTTCAAGTACGAAAAACAATACTGCGAGTACGCCGAGAATGCCGAATAAGATCGGATGGTGCTGCACGAATTCAAAAAAACGTTCCAAAACAATCACCTTCAACAATTAAAAAACTAAAAAACAAATTTCGCTATATTTCAACAAAGCCTTACTTACACACCTTAACGCTACTTCACCAGTCGAGGTGAGCGATCTACGCGACGTCTACCCTATATTTGGATAGGATCAATGCATTGCAAATACTTAACGTAAAACAGTTATCTATTCATAATGCCGCTTCACTGCTTTTTCAAGCCGTGCGGCGCACGATTTTGGAAAATTTATTGCCTTAGGTTTTATCGGCTTCGCGCGCCTCGTCTTCCAATCGATTTAAACACGCTAAACGCCGTGGCAAAACTTTTCCTTCTGCCGCAGCCGCAATAAGCGCACAACCCGGTTCGTTTTTGTGCAAACAATTACGGAAGCGACACATACCATAATAAGGATACATTTCGACAAAACCATTACGGATCGCATCGACCGTCAAATGCCAGACCCCAAACTCACGAATCCCGGGCGAATCAATTAACGCCCCACCATGGGGTAAAGGGAGCAAGGTCGTTGTGGTGGTTGTATGTTGTCCAAGCGCTGAATTTTCAGAGATAATGTTGACTTTCAAATTTGCATCTGGAATTAACGCATTGATTAAAGAGCTTTTACCGACACCAGATTGCCCAACAAAAACAACGGTTTTATCGGTAATTTGGGCAATGAGTTCCGAAAGATCACCATCCGTTTCAACAGTGAGCGTGTCGTAACCCAACGTATTATATTCGGCTAATAACGTTCTTAAGCCATCTTCTTCCGTTAATAAATCCGCTTTACCCAAAACCAATAACGCTTGAATCTCGGCTTGTTGACACGCCACCAAATAACGATCAATCAGCAATGGAGATGGTACTGGCAGCGCCGCAAAAACCACAACAATCAAATCTACATTGGCGGCAACTGGTTTCACTTTGTGATAACGGTCAGGTCGAGTCAACAAACTCGTGCGCGGATGCAACGCCGTAATCACACCCAACTCTGCATGATCCTCGACTTGAAAACGAACGCGATCACCCGTCACTAAAACAGGTAAATTAGTCCGCGCATGACAGCGCCAGATTGTTTTTTTAAGTGTTTCTGGGGCGTCCGCTTGTTCAGAATCATGATCACCATCAATTTGCTGCACCAATAATTGGCGACCGTAATGAACGATGATGAGCCCTTCTCGCAGTTCGCCCTTATCCTCTTCATCGATCCGCCGTGTTTGTTGCGCCTCAATGCGGCGAGTCTGCTGATCCGTCAGGCGACGCTTACGAATAAGAGTCATTAGCGGCCTGTCACTACAGGGAAATGACACAAACGATGAATTAAAACACAGCGCATGAAACGATCCAGTCCAATATTGATGCTAATCTTGCTAGTATAAGCACTTTCACGCGAAACATAGAGATTTTAATGGCAACCGCACCAACAAACGATACCGCAGACAAGACTAAAAATCGCTTGATCTGGATTGACTTGGAAATGACTGGTCTCGATACGGATAACGATCAGATTATTGAAATTGCAACGATTGTGACTGATGAGAACCTCAATATTCTCGCGGAAGGCCCTGTGCTGACCGTTTATCAATCAGACATCGTGTTAAATGCGATGGATGAGTGGAATACTCGCCAACACGGTCAATCAGGACTCACAGAGCGCGTTCGTCGTAGCACGAAGTCTGCGCGTGATGTTGAACTCGAGACGATTGAGTTTCTGAAGAAATGGGTTGAGCCAAAGAAATCGCCTATGTGCGGCAACTCGATCTGCCAAGATCGTCGCTTTATGCATCGCCTGATGCCTGAACTTGAGCAATTCTTTCACTATCGCAACTTAGATGTGTCGTCGGTCAAAGAGTTAGCGCGTCGCTGGCGTCCTGAGCTGATGGCGGGTCTCAAGAAAGATTCTAGCCATCTGGCACTCGATGACGTACGTGATTCGATCAAAGAGTTGAAATATTATCGCGAATATTTTTTCCGTACGAATTGAAAACGTGAATTTGACGATGTAAAAAAGCTGAGATTAATCTCAGCTTTTTTCTTACTTAAAGTGAAGGACGCATAGCTCGGTCAAAGAAATCAATTTCAAAATTTCGATATGCTTTAACTTCAGGTGTAATCGCTGGGTTGACGAGTTGGAAAAACGCACGTTTTTGCTGGCAAGAATCTAACTTACCAATATCGTTAACGCTCGCTATTCGAGGAATCGGATTTTCAAGTGTGCAAGTCGGTTTCAATGGGTCAGCACGCAGATAACTATATTGAATACCCTTACTCTGGATACCAAATTTTCGTTCGCCAAAGAAAAGTAAAAGACCATGAACCATTTGCGCCATATTTATGTTTGGCTCAGCCAAGCTATGTGTTACCAACAACCGAAGCAACGCCTCGTCTTTATCTTGATCTTGATCTTTAACAATACTAAATAAGCCAATTCGACTATAACTCTCACCATATTTATTAAATGTCTCAAAAATCTGTTCGTCATCAAATACTGGGTTTGACAACTGAAGCATCAAAGCTTTTCTAAATGATGAAACAGCTTTTGGATAATTTCCTAAAAAATCATCTGAGCCACCTTGATTAATTAACTCAATCACTTGCGTCTGCACATTCTGCTCAGCATAACTACTATGGGCTAATGTACTTAGTATCAAGACAAGTATGCTTCTGAGGAAAATTACGCGCATTAAGATACATCCTTGCAAATAAAGCTGAATATATTCAAGACGCCAACCACGCCCCTACTTGCTGATTAAAATCTGCTGCCGCCTCAACTTGCACCCAATGCCCTGAATTAAACTCGACCACCTGATTCTGTGGTTGCGTAGCCAATGCATCAGCCCATTTCTGAGAATGAAACATAAACGGTTTCCTTTTGGCATAGGCAAAGAACATCGGACACTCTGGCCTAATGTTCTTTGCTTTCTTATACGATCCATTGCTACCAAACCATTGAATATAGTAAGGATAGCCCATATCCGAACTAATATGTTGCGGGTCGGCGTGTGCACCTAGAGCCTTCGCCATCGTTCGCGCCATTTTATCACCAGCCACGCCGCCTAATTTCCACGCACCAGCCAAGGTCATCTGATAAGAAAATATCATCGCTTTTGTTTTAAGCGTGAGCGACCGCACGAAATCCCCAGAACGCGCATCACCAATATCAATCCCAATAATCCTCGCCACCCGATTTGGATATTGCATATAGTACTGATAACCAAAGAAACATCCCCAATCATGCAGCATCAAATTCACTTTTTGATCTGGACTGACTTGATCAATAATTTCGCGCAAGATTTCTGTCGTCTCAACCAGCGAATAAGCTTTACGCGGTTTGGTCACATCAAAACCAGGAAAGGTGAAATAAACACAACGATAGTTTTTCTTAAAAAAATTAATTTGCTTCGCCCAAATGCGATAGGTATCAGGCCAACCGTGAACCATGACGATGGTTTCCCCTTCGCCTTCGACGAATACATCCACACCCGCAATACTGTATTGTTTTTTCATCACGATAGTCTCAACTTTTGACCGAGCAAAACATCCGTAAATTCAAGCTTAGTTAACCACTTTTCACATCAACAAGTGTTGCCATTTCTTAACCGCGGCAGTCAATAAAAAAGAGGCTGATTTTTAATGTCAGCCTCTTTTGAGAATTTCCCAGAAAACCGAGAAAAATTAACTTACTCGATCACCGGCTTTCGCGCCGCTATCTGGTGACAATAGGAAAATCCCATCATCATTCCCTGCAGCCAAAACCATACCGTTTGACATACCAAAACGCATCTTACGCGGCGCGAGATTGGCGACCACAATCGTCAAACGATTCAGTAATGCTTCAGGCGCATACGCACCACGAATGCCACTAAACACGGTACGCGGTTCAGCTTCACCAGCATCCAACGTCAGTTGCAGCAACTTGTCCGAACCTTCTACGGTTTCAGCGTTCAGGATTTTGGCAACGCGCAACTCCACTTTGAGGAAGTCTTCAATGCCGATCACGCCTGTTTCCGCTGGTGCATCGGTGGATTTTGCTTTTGCAGCAGAAGCGACTTTCGCTGGCTTAGCCGCAACTTTCGCCACTGGCGCAGCAGAAGAACCAACCAAAGTTT
>JACMMY010000089.1 GCA_014378805.1 Moraxellaceae bacterium | reverse complement strand
TTACAGGTCTTTATTACTAATCCCCGAAAATGAAATATTTGATTCAATCATCAATAAAATGGGCGGCGCACTTTGCACCGCCCATTTTTATATTCAATCAAACTGTTAAGATTTAATTAGTCGTAAAATCCAGCGAATATCATCACCCACTGGCGCGACACTCACCGTTTGCCAGCGTATCTGCTCACTCATCTGCAAGAACGGCAAATCAAACATCGGACGCGCCAGCGAACCGAGTAATGTCGGCGCAAGATAAACAATCAACTCATCCACTAATCCCGCCGCAATAAATGCGCCCGACAAGGTCGCCCCTGCCTCAACCAGCACGTCATGAATTTGTTTTTTTGTTTTCAAATCATCCAGTAATGATTCCAATGAAGCACACTGCCATTTTTCTACATCAGCATTTATATGATCAAATGCTGTATTTGAATCCGCACTGACTAAAAGTACAGATTTCGGATCATTGAATAATTGCGCGTTTGCTGGAATTTGACCTTGACGATCTAATACTACGCGAAGCGGCTGCGGAATCAAATCAATTGGTGTGCCATCTGCGACTTTTCGCACATTCAACAGCGGATCATCCGCAAGCACAGTCCCAATACCCGTAATTATCGCCCCGCTCATTGCGCGGAAATGCTGAACATCCAAACGCGCGTCAGTGCCTGTAATCCACTTCGACTCACCTGATGACATGGCTGTACGTCCATCCAGACTCGCCGCCACTTTTAAACGAACAAATGGACGACCACCAGCCATCGTTTTCAAAAAACCTGTATTGATTGTCTGTGCCTCAGCTTGGCAAACACCGACTCGTGTTTCAATGCCTGCTGCTTCAAGCTTTGCAAGACCTTGTCCTGCAACTTGTGGATTAGCATCTAAGGTTGCCATGACCACGCGAGACACTTGTGCGGCAATCAGACCATTGGCACACGGCGGTGTTCTACCAAAATGTGAGCACGGCTCTAAGGTCACATACGCAGTTGCCCCACGCGCCGCATCGCCAGCCTGACGCAGCGCAAATACTTCCGCATGAGGTTCACCTGCTTTTGGATGAAAGCCTTCGCCGATAATTTGACCATCTTTTACTAAGACACAACCCACCGCTGGATTTGGACGCGTGGTATATAAGCCACGCCGAGCAAGAATCAGTGCGTGCTGCATCCAACGCTGATCTTCATCGTCTTGCTTTGAAGTAAAAATAATATCAGTCATTTGAGTGTCTCATTTGATCGATTGCTTGACGAAACGCTTCCACATCTTGAAAGTCACGATAAACAGAGGCAAAACGGACATACGCCACATGATCTAATGCATACAACGCATCCATCACCGTTTCACCAATCAGGCGCGACGGCACCTCGCGCTCACCCAAACTTCTGAGCTTCTGGCTAATTTCAAGTAAAGCTGTATCGATCTGATCCAAGCTAATGGGACGTTTTTGTAGTGCATGTTGAAGTGATCGTTTAAGTTTCGCTTCATCGAACGGCTCATAACGACCATTTGATTTCATCACACGCGGCATGACCACATCATAAGATTCAAACGTGGTAAAACGCTCGCTGCAAGTCACACACTCGCGGCGTCTTCGAATCTGCCGACCTTCCGCTGCTAAACGTGAATCAATCACCTTACTATCAGGCGCATTACAAAAAGGACAATGCATAGCGATCAACAACGACAAAAATTAGACGTTGAGTTTAGCAAAAATTTGCTGACAAAATGAGGGCATTGACAAGCAAAATCGTATAGCGGAAATGTTAAAAAATTTAAGCAAAAAAATGAGAGCCGAAACTCTCATTTTTTACATTTAGACAATTACATAGAGATGATGTTTAGACTCAATTAGTCTACACGCTCACCATGTTGTGACAAGTCCAAACCTTCACGTTCAGCTTCTTCAGAAACACGAATGCCAACCAAGATATCCACAATTTTCAAGAGAATAAAGGTTACCACACCGCTATATAGGAGCGTTGCAATCACGCCTTCACCTTGAATCAACAATTGATCGATCACAGGTTTTGGATCTGTACCAGTCACTGCTTTGGTCACGAATACCGCTGTTAACAGCGCACCCACAATACCACCGATACCATGCAAACCGAATGCATCCAAAGAATCATCTGCTTTCAGTAAGCGTTTTAGACCCGTTGTACCCCAGAAACACACAAGACCAACAGCAATACCGATCATCAACGCGCCGCTGACATCAACAAAACCAGCTGCCGGTGTAATCGCAACCAGACCAGCAACCGCACCTGATGCGCCGCCCAATACGGATGCCCGACCACGAACCAAACGTTCTACTGCAAGCCATGTCAATGCTGCTGTTGCTGCTGCAACTTGAGTGACAACCATTGCCATTGCTGAACGACCATCTGCCGCTAACCAGCTACCCGCGTTGAAACCGAACCAACCGACCCACAACATACCAGCACCCACAACAGTCATGGTTAGGTTATGCGGTGCCATAGGCTCTTTACCGTAACCCACACGACGACCGATCATATACGCTGCAACCAAACCTGCGATACCCGAGTTGATATGCACAACTGTACCACCTGCAAAGTCGAGCGCGCCTGCTGCAAACAACCAGCCTTTCGCATGCCAAACCCAGTGACAGATTGGTGAATAAACAAAGATGACCCACAAGCCCGCAAACAACAAGAATGCAGAAAACTTCATACGCTCAGCAAATGCACCCGCCATAATCGCAACGGTAATGATCGCAAAAGTCATTTGGAAAACCATAAACAGGCTTTCTGGAATGGTATATGCAACACCGCCTGCATCAACCCAGACTTTGGCAATATCCACACCTTTATAGAGGATACGATCAAAGCCTCCTATGTAAGGCGCCAAGCCTTCACTCGCTCCATTACCGAAAGCAATCGAATAGCCGATCACAACCCAAATGACAGTCACCAAAGCAGCTGCAGTCAAGCTATGCATCATCGTGCCAAGTACGTTCTTTTTACGAACCATACCACCGTAGAACAACGCCAAACCTGGAATAGTCATGAACAGAACCAGTGCAGTGGATGTCAACATCCACGCAGTGTCGCCTTTATCAATTGCTGGCGGAGCACCAGGTCCACCCGCCGCTGGTGCTACTTCAGTAGATGCAGCTGGCGCAGTTACAGCAAAATCGGATGTCGCAGAAGTCACCGTGCTCGTAACCGTTGCAACGGGTGCAGATGCATCATCCGCCATGGAGAGCGGTGATGCGAGGAGTGCGCCAGCGAAGCTGAGCGCAAGTAGTACTTGTTTCATGAGGTCGTCCTCTGTGCAATATCAATTAAAATGGTATTCAGTTTTTAAAAGCAATGTGGCAATTGTTATGATTACCGCCACAACATACTTCGAACCAACTTGCCAGTCTTAACAAGGGGTCAAATATGATCTCTTAAACCGCTTCTGGACCAGTCTCACCAGTACGGATGCGAATGACTTGTTCCAAATTGCTGACAAAAATTTTGCCATCACCAATCTTGCCAGTGCTTGCAACGCGTGTAATTGCCTCCACCGCTTGCTCTACCATCTCATCGCGGATCGCGATATCGATTTTTACTTTAGGCAGAAAATCGACCACATATTCTGCGCCACGATATAACTCTGTATGCCCTTTCTGGCGACCAAAGCCTTTGACTTCAGTTAC
>JACMMY010000088.1 GCA_014378805.1 Moraxellaceae bacterium | reverse complement strand
TTGCAAGGTCACGATGCGACGGTTTATTTGAAAACATTACTTGTAACGCTGCCGAAAGTGACCAGTGTTGATCCATTGTTGGCCTCGCGTTTATTGGATATTCCAACCGAAGCTTTTATCGCGAGTCGAATTGACAGCAATTATGATCCTGTTGCGGTTCGCGCGACGCGTGAAGCATTGATGAATGCGATTGCAGTGAAGCTGAAAGATTTTTGGTCTACGGCATATGCTGCTTTGCCGATTATTCCATATGTGGATAGTAGCGAAGCGATGGGGCAGCGAGCATTCCGTAATGCTGTGTTGGCGTTTGCGTGTCGTGCTGGCGCTGCGAATGCGCTCGCAAATGCAAGTCATCAATATGATGCTGCTGTGTGTATGACCGAACGCTTAACTGCGCTACGTCAATTGGTCAATTACGATGCACCTGATCATGCTGCGAAGCTATCTGATTTTTATCAGCGGTTTGAGAATGAAGCGTTAGCGATTGATTTGTGGTTTGGAATACAAGCAAGTAAGCCGACGGTGACTTTGGATGAGATTATTCAACTGACCAAACATCCAAAATTTGATCTGAGTACCCCAAATCGCATTCGTTCAGTGACGGGCAATTTTTCGACCAATCCTGTGGTGGTATGGACGGTTGCTGGTGCACAGTTCTATGTCGATTTTGCGAAGACGTTAGATGCGCAAAATCCGATTTTGGGTTCACGAATTTTGCAGGTATTGTCGCGTTGGTATGCCTTGAAAGAGCCACTGCGTAGTCAAGTTAAAGCTGTGATTGATAGTCTGCAAGGTCAAGTGACGTCGAGCAGTGTGGTTGAGACGTTGGCGAATTTGCAAAAGGCAGGGTGATTTGATTTAAATCACCAACTGCTCGTACAGTGCTGTTCTTGGCATGGAATACCATCATGATTGCCATCCATTTTAGTGTTGGGACAATGATTGATGAAATATTTTGCTTCTTCACACGAAGACATTTGAGAACAGTAAGTACGACCATCACAGCTATAATTAGAGCGTGTATCAGGCAGTGATTTCTGGATCGCTGGTTGCGTCAGTTGTTGTGCTTCGATTGGTTCTGCATTTTCCAGTCTGAATCGCTGCAATTGCTGATATCCAAAATAAGCAATTGCAGCGATGAATACAGCACTGATCAACATTGATAGTGCAGATGTTTCTTTTGAATCGTTATTTTCTTTTTTTCGACGGGGCAAGTTTTTAGGTATTTGTCGCGTTGTTTGCGTTATCTTAACGTCAAGTCGATTTAAAAAATGCGCTTTAGTTTTCCCTTTTTCTTGAATCAGTTCATAACTAATACGCTCATTCAAACGCGGTGGGATATTATCTTTTGGAAATGAAGAGATGTGGACAAAAACATCATGGCCACCATCATTAGGGCGAATAAATCCAAAAAAACTTTTTCTTCATTCCACTTCTTTAAAACACCTTCGTAACGCATCAAATCCACCGTATCTAAATCATACTAAAAAGAGGTTGGGTCTAATTTTCTCAGCAAAAGGGGCGCATTAAATGCACCCCATAGACTGGCTTGAAAAGAATAGATCCTTAAACCAATCCATGCTCCACTAAATAGTTTTTATAGGTTTCGCGAACGCCTGTTTTGAGTAACTTGCCTGTCGCGGTATGTGGCAATTCATCGACAAAAACCACCGTATCAGGCAACTGCCATTTTGCAACTTTATCGGCTAGAAAATCAATGACTTCAGCAGCAGTTACTGTTGCGCCTTCTTTTTTGATCGCTAATAACAAAGGACGTTCATCCCACTTTGGATGATACACACCAATCACACAGCATTCTTTCAGCGCGGGATGACCGACAGCGGCGTTTTCTAAATCAATCGAACTAATCCACTCACCACCTGATTTAATCACGTCTTTTGCACGATCAACGATCTGCATCGTATTTTCGCGATCAATCGTGGCAACATCACCTGTATCAAACCAACCGTCTACAAATGATTTCCTGTCATCGTTTTGATAATAGCTGCTCACGACCCATGGGCCGCGTACCAAAAGAGAACCAAAAGACTGACCATCACGGGGCAACTCATTGCCCGCGTCATCGACAATTTTCATCTCGATGCCATAGACGGAACGACCTTGTTTCAGTTGTTTTTCATAGCGTTGCTCTAAAGGCAATTGTGCCATCGAGCGCGTCATACTATTTACAGTGCCGAGCGGGCTTAGTTCAGTCATTCCCCATGCGTGAATTAAGAATGCATCATGTTTTTCTTGAAAGGCTTTAATCATGGATAATGGCGCTGCTGCACCACCCACCACGACATTTTTAACCGAAGTTAAGGTCACTTTAATTTGATCAAGATAGTTGAGTAGTCCTAACCAAATCGTCGGGACGCCTAATAATAAATTGGCTTTCTCACCATCAATCAACTCATATAACGACGCGCCATCCATGCCGTGTGCAGGAAGCACTAACTTTGCACCGGTCATCGTTGCTGCATACGGTGTACCCCAAGCATTCACATGAAACATCGGTACGACAGGGAGCAAAATACTCTCTTCATCAATGTTCAGTGCATTCTTTTGCACAGCCGCAATGGTATGTAAAACCGTAGAGCGATGTGTATAAAGCACGCCCTTCGGATTTCCCGTTGTGCCTGAGGTGTAGCACAACGCCGCACCAGAATTGTCATCTAATAATGGCCACTCAAAAGTGCTTGGCATATCTGCAATCAGATCTTCGTAGCAGAGTAGATTAGATAGTTTACTGCTCGTCGGCATATGCGCTTTATCGGTCAGCACCACAATGCCTTCAACATTTTTGATGTGCTCAGCAACCGCTTCAAGCAGCGGAACAAAGGTTAAATCCACAAAAATAAAGCGATCAGCCGCGTGATTAATAATATAAATAATCTGCTCAGGAAAGAGGCGAGGATTGATGGTGTGCGTAATTGCGCCGATTCCTGAAATGCCGAAATATAACTCATAATGACGATGCGTATTCCACGCTAACGTACCGACACGGTCGCCGATTTTAATACCTAATTTTTGTGTGAGTGCATTGGCAAGTTGTTTGGCGCGTGCGGCGGCTTGTCCGTAGGTATAGCGAAAAATACCGCCTTCGACTTGGCGACTGACGATTTCAGCGTGAGGGTGGGACACGATCGCGTGTTCGATTAATGATGAAATGAGTAAAGGTTGCTGCATCATGCTCATGATTGGTCTCTTTTCCTTAAGGTCTTCATTGTGGCTACATATAAATACGTGCTGAAGCGGTTTTCGAAAATTGTATTGCATCGCCTGTAGAAGTTCATGTTATTTTTACAGGGGATGCGGTTTTATTTGGCAGAGGATCATCCAACCCCATCAATTGCAAATCGAACCAATCCTAAAATAATGCCAATCATAAAGCCGACAACGACACCATTCACCCGAATCATGTGCAAATCGCCACCGACTTCGGATTCGATTTTGTCGATCATATCGCGGGTATCCCATTTATGGATTTGTTCGCTGACATACATAATCACTGTATCCGCATAGCGATCAGCAGCATATTCAGCAAAATGAGCAATTTCTAAATTCAATGCGCTGCGCACTTGATGATCTTGTTGAAGTTGGGTACTAATTCGTAGCATAAAGCCTTGTAAGCTGTGACTAATAGTCGATTCTTTCGATTCAAGATCATCAATAATGCCTTGAATGATGCTCTT
The DNA here is from genome assembly GCA_014378805.1 of Moraxellaceae bacterium. Lineage (GTDB taxonomy): Bacteria > Pseudomonadota > Gammaproteobacteria > Pseudomonadales > Moraxellaceae > Aquirhabdus. Next base: position 2,913 of record JACMMY010000088.1, on the reverse strand, counting down.
ATAAATATGAAATCCAAACGCGACAACAGTTGGCGACTGCACCAGACTTTTTTTGAACGCTTCTAATTTCTGAGATTCAGCAGAGTTGTCATCTTGCAGTGCCGCCATCCATTGTGCGATCGAATGATTCAACATCAAGTGAATCGGATGATCTGGCTGTGTATTCAAATCACGAATGGTTCGCAGCACGCCCCATACGACATTTCGTTTGACATCAAAACCCAGCACGCTTGCGCCGCGAGATAAATGGCCGAAAACACCCGTTTCATCGAGGACTTTTTGAATAATTTCTTCAGCGTATTGCGGATTGGTATGAATCCAGTTATCCGCACTACTCAATGCAAGATGAATCACATCGTTGTGAATTTTATTATCAAAAACTGCTTTCATGGTGCGTGAAACCGCTTGATTCATCGGTGTATCACTAAACCATTCAATCGTACTTTGTCGGATGAATTGACTAATCGCTTCGTTTTGAGAAATTTTTAGAAAACGTGGGACGAGTCGTTTGAGTTCGCCAGACAACATTTGTGCATTCACAGGTTCAGAAAGCCAGTTGGCGACGTATAACGTCATATCAATCGCTTCAAGTTTACTGCGGACAATTTGCGGCGCTAGAAAGTTTTCTTGGACAAAACGTCCCATTGATTCAGCAATGCGCGCTTTATTCCGAGGAATAATTTCCGTATGTTCACGAATGAAACTCGGCACCCAAATATGTTTAAACGGATCACGGAACAAAACCGTAATCGCATACCAGTCCGCCAAGCCACCGACTACGCCAGCTTCCGCACCCAAGATTAAAATATGAATGATGCCAATGTAGTTCGGAAATTGGCGACTTGAAAATAATAAAATAAACCAAAAAACGACCATTGAAACGAGTAGTAATGTGGCGATCCGTTTATTGCGTTTTAAGTTCAGTTCAGGACTTAACGTTGTCAAATGCGTGCTCCAAATTTTGGGTAATCTTTTCTAGTTTTTGAATCTCGTATGGATGAGGTATTACGGATAAATGTCCGCGATGCCGATTTGACGTAATTGTGTGGTCAGTTGCTCGCGTGCTTTGACAAAGCCATCAATACCACTTTGTAAAAGCTCAAATGCCATCAAATTATCACTGTGCATATCATCAAATCTTTCTTTGGTCATGACCAATTGGGCGATCTTGGAATGCTGAGCATTTTCAACAGACAATTGACGTGGTAATTCGCCAGTGTGCGTGGACAACTTAGTCAAGAGAGCAGGTGAAATGGTTAGTAGATCACAACCTGCCAGCGCGGTGACTTGCGCCATGCTGCGGAAGCTTGCACCCATCACTTCAGTTTTGTGATGATACTGTTTGTAGTATGCATAAATTTCACGGACTGACAGGACGCCCGGATCAAGTTCGATTGGATAGCTGTCTTTGCCTTCGGATTTTTTGTACCAATCTAAAATGCGCCCCACAAAAGGCGAGATCAATGTGATGCCTGCATCTGCACAAGCGACTGCCTGATGCAAACCAAAAATCAGTGTTAAATTACAATGAATGCCTTCTTGTTCTAAGGCGCGTGCCGCTTGGATCCCTTCCCATGTCGCTGCGATTTTAATCAGAATGCGTGACTGGTCAATCCCCGCGTTTTTATACATGCTAATCAGTTCACGCGCTTTATCAATGGTTTCGGCGGTGTCATAGGACAAACGAGCATCGACTTCAGTGGAAACGCGACCTTTAATCAGCTTTAAAATTTCTAAACCTAAACGTACCGTTAATAAATCAATTGCACGATCAATCAGGACATCAGCAACGTGACCTTCTGCGCGTGCATCGCGTAGCGCGTCTTCAATTAACGGAAGGTTGGATGGGAGTGACGCTGCTGCTGTAATCAGGGAAGGGTTTGTCGTGGCATCGATTGGACGAAATTGTTCAATTGCAGTGAGATCACCTGTGTCTGCAACAACGGTTGTCATGCTTTGAAGTTGGTTTAATAATGTTGCTGAAGATGTCTGGGTCATGCTGAATTACTCTTTGGATCGCTTAAAAATTGTAATGGAATATCCGTTATCCGATTTTAGACAGGTTTACCGATGTTTTGACAGCTTGTTTAAGTCGTTTAGTCGTTTTTTTGCTACACTTACGCCTAATTCGCCGATGTGGATGAGTGCATGACGATTATAGGTTGATTGATATGAAGCATCTTCCTTGATCAACAGATAAATCTCAATTCACTGTACCACCAATCATCATCGATCAAGAAAGGAAATAACGCTGATGAGCAACAGCGACAACTCGACAACACAAGGTCCGAAAAATGGTTGGTTATTTAACTCTCCAAAACCTTCGTTAGATCAAATTCGCGTGCGTATCGACACCGTTGATCAAGAAATTCATCGCTTGTTAAATGAGCGTGCGACGCTTGCCGAACATGTCGCGATTACTAAAAAAAACAATGAAGAAAATCCATTATTTTATCGTCCTGAGCGTGAAGCTCAGGTGCTTCGTGCAGTCATGGCACGTAATGAAGGGCCTTTAGCGGGTGAAACCGTGGCGCGGATTTTTCGTGAAATTATGTCTGCGTGTCTCGCGTTAGAGGCACCGCAAACCGTTGCCTATTTAGGGCCGCAAGGGACTTTTACCCAAGCTGCTGCACTCAAGCATTTTGGTGCGGATGCCGTCACTGTTCCTATTGCAAATATTGATGAAGTATTTCGTGAAGTTGAATCGGGCAATGCACATTATGGCGTCGTGCCGATTGAAAACTCATCAGAAGGCGTCGTGAATCATACGTTAGATAGTTTTCTATCTTCGCCATTAAATGTGATTGGTGAGGTAGAACTTCGTATTCATCAGAATTTATTGATTAGTGACACAACGCGGGTAGACTCGATTACACGGATTTATTCGCATCAGCAATCATTAGCGCAATGCCG
>JACMMY010000087.1 GCA_014378805.1 Moraxellaceae bacterium | reverse complement strand
GTCCTCCTCGATCGCTTCCTTGATGATGCGATTGAAGTCGATGTGGACTGTGTGTCTGATGGCGTAGATGTCGTGATTGGCGGAATCATGCAGCATATTGAACAAGCAGGCGTTCACTCAGGTGACTCTGCATGTTCATTGCCGCCGTATTCTCTGTCACCTGAAATTCAAGATGTTAGGCCCGCGCAAACCGTACCAATGGCACGTGAACTCGGCGTGATTGGCTTGATGAACGTTCAGTTTGCGGTCAAAGGTACGGATGTTTATGTCCTTGAAGTGAATCCACGTGCATCACGTACCATTCCGTTTGTGTCTAAAGCAATCGGCGTAAGTTTGGCAAAAATTGCCTCTCGCTGTATGGCAGGTCAAACGCTGAAAAGCCAAGGTTTCACAACTGAAGTGATTCCAGATTTCTATTCAGTGAAAGAAGCGGTCTTCCCGTTCAATAAGTTCCCTGGCGTTGATCCAATCCTCGGACCTGAAATGAAATCGACTGGCGAAGTCATGGGTGTGGGTAAAACGTTTGGCGAAGCATTCTACAAAGCAGTGCTTGGCAGTAACGAACGTCTACCGGGCAAACCCGTTGCTGGCGAAACCAAACGTGCATTCTTGTCTGTGCGTGATAGTGATAAAGCGGCATTGCCTGATATTGCTCGCAAATTGCAAGCATTAGGCTTCACGCTCGTTGCGACTGGTGGTAGCTATAAGTTATTGAATGAACAAGGTATCGCTTGTGAACGCATTAACAAAGTTACCGAAGGTCGTCCGCACATCGTTGATCGCTTGAAAAATGGGGAAATTCACCTCATTATCAACACCACAGAAGGCAAACAAGCACAGCAAGACTCCTTCTCTATTCGTCGTAGTGCACTGCAAGGGAAAGTGTATTACACAACGACGATTAGCGGTGCTGACGCAGTATGTCAGGCAATGAGTATCCCGTTGCCGTTGGAAGTGTATCGTCTACAAGACTTACATGCACAAGCCAACAAAGACTAGTTAACTATCAATCATTGAGTACACCAAATGGCGGAACGACTTCTTAACCGAAGCTCTTCCGCCATCTGCATGTTATATATGGAAGTTTAAAATGGTTCAACGTTATCCTATGACCCCAGAAGGTCATCACGCTCTCACTGTTGAGTTACAAGAGCGTAAAAGTGTCGAGCGTCCACGCATTATCGCCGCGATTGCTGAAGCACGTGCACATGGCGACTTAAAAGAAAATGCTGAATATCACGCAGCGAAAGAACAACAAAGCTTCTGTGAAGGACGAATTCGAGAAGTGGAAGCGAAGCTTTCTGCTGCTGAAATCATCGAAATGGCAAAAGTTCAACAAGACGGTCGTGTCGTTTTTGGCGTGACGGTGGAGATTGAAAATATTGACACTGAAGAACGTAAAAAGTACAAAATCGTCGGTGACGACGAAGCGGACTTTAAACTGAATAAAATTTCACTGAACTCCCCGATCGCACGTGGACTCATTGGCAAACGCGCGGGCGATGAAGTCAAAATCGAAACACCTAAAGGTGTGGTTGAATACGAAATTATGCAAGTGCTCTACATCTAAGCAAAATTTTTTCCATAAAAAAAAGACCGAATCATCGGTCTTTTTTATGGAAAAAAGTAACGCCGAGACCTTAGTCTGCGCGGACTCCTTCAACCTGAATGGCTAACTTCGTATCCAAGTTAAAACCATAATCTTTACCATAGCTCACACCGAAATCACCACGGTTAAAGGTTGTATACGCATCTGCACCACAGGTTTCTTTTTTCAGCATTGGATTGATATAGCACTTCCACGTTTTAATATCTAATTTTACTGGCTTGGTGACACCGTGCAAAGTCAAATTTCCATCCACGGCAACAGGCTTATTACCATCAAATACTAACGTACCTTTATAGGTAGCCCTTGGGAACTTTGCTGTATCAAATAATTCAGATTTCTTTGCATGATCATTCATTGGCTTAAAGCCAAAATCAATTGAGTCCATTTGCATAGTCACGTCGACTGTGCCTGTTTTGGCTTCAGCATCATAGACCACTTTACCGCTATTTTTATCAATTTTGCCACGCCATACTGACGCACCGCCCATGTGATCCGCTTCAAAACTAGGATATGTATGCGTGGGATCTAAATTATAGGTGACTGGTTTCGCAAATGCCGAGCTGGCAAATAATGTTGCCATTCCGATGATTAGTAATCTTTTCATATTTAATACCTCATAAATTTAAGAAATAACATTCAACAACATTAAAAACAATGAACACTTAAACAACTCTACTTCTTGGCAGGTGCGGCGATATGAAATTTAATCGCGACATCGTCAGAGACCACTGATGTATCCGCCCAATCGCCTGAACCTACACCAAATGCATTTCGCTTTACAGTAAGGACGCCATCAAAAATCTGATTTGCACCTTCGGCTTTAACGGTCACGGGAAAGCTGACATTCTGAACACGACCTTTCAAAGTAAATTGTCCCGTAAGGGTATAACCAGCACCTGTGGCTTTCATGCTTGTCGAGACAAAACTGGCTTTCGGAAATTTCGCTACATTAAACCAGTCTGCACCAATAATATTCTGGTTGTAATCCGCCATGCCCATGTCATAACTTCCGACATCAATCTCAATTTTGGCTTTCGCTTGTGCGAGTTGTGCAGGGTTAAAAACCACATCACCTGTGATTTTTTTGAATTTTCCTGTCACAGGAACACCGAGTTGTTTACCTGTTGCTGTGACTAAACTTTTTGTGACATCAATCGGCGCTGCTTGTGCAGAAGTCGTCAATAGTGTCATCGTTGTTGCAACAAATAAGGCTGTATAAATTCGATTTGCCATATTCAACATCTTGAATTGCTCCAGTGAAAATCTTTATGTAAGCGCATAATTTCAAAATCAAGAATCTGATCGTTTTAAAAAAGGCAGCATCCGCGCAAGCGTTCCGTCTCGATCAATCACATAATGTTTCAATGCCCCAGCGACATGCAGACCCACCAATCCAGCCATACCATAAACGAAAACCTCATGGACTTCTTTCAGCGTATCCGCTATTTCTGGATGTGAGCCTATCAATGAAGGAACTGGAATAATTCCGAGATAAACAATTGGAAAACCTGCCGCTAAACTATAAAAATAACCTGATAGCGGTACTGCAAAAATAAGCACATACAGCAGCATATGAACAACATGCGCCAGCCAATTTTCGATGCGAGAAATATTTGGATCTAACCCGGGCGCTGGATGCGTTGCACGCCACAACACACGAATGACGGCAAATAGAAATACTGTCACACCCAGCCATTTATGGTACGAAATGTAGAGAAGCGCTGTCGGGCTAAACGTCATATCGCCGACAATCAGACCAACGCCAAACGCCGCGACAATCAAAGTCGCCATGATCCAATGCAAACCAATTGCAGTTCGCGTATATTGTTGAGCCATTGGTTTACTCCGTTTTATGTGCTTCTGCACTCGTTAAAATAATCATGCTTAGAGTATCAGTAAGTTAATCATCCCGATCTATTTGCAAATTGTTAAAAAACTCATCATAAGCCTAGCTTAAGTGTAAGATAAGAATTAGCAATATTTTCTACAAAGCGCATTGAGTCATCTTCCCATAATCAAGTGGCGTCCTGATGAAGGACTTTAAATGTTTTATTTTTAAAGATAAATATCACAATTAGACACACACTGTTTCAAATACAGAACAATGAATGGTCATTTAATAAAATTTTAAGATTAAATCTAGGTCAGTCGGGATGATGAAAGCTAGATACAAGACACAATATTTCTGTAAAAATACAGCTTAGATTTTCTTTTCACCATGTATGAACAAAAAGGCTTTTACCATGACAGATTCAGTGCAATTTTCAGGTCAACTTTATCCTGAACATATGACAGAAGCGGCATCTAAAGGCTTCAAATCGATTATTAATAATCGTCCTGATATGGAAGGTGGCGCAGTGCAACCCACTTCTGCTGAAATGCAAACAGCTGCTGAATCAGCTGGATTAGCTTACGTTGCGCAACCTGTGATCGCGGGTCAAATCACAGAGCAAGATGTTAAAGTTTTTGCGGAACATTTAAATGCTCTGCCAAAGCCTGTATTGATCTTCTGCCGTAGCGGTGCGCGTTCTAATAATTTGTACCAATTGGCAAAGCAGATGGACTTGTTGGATGATTGAAGATCCCATAAATTGCGGACTATTAATCGTTGAGGCTGAAATATTTTTTTGTCTACAAAAGACGGTGGTCGTAGCACACATGTAAGAAACGGATATCGACCCAACCATTTTTTTGATGATTGGGTATTTATGGGTCCAATTAGATTAGAAGACCCCTTATATCCAGGTGAAAGTCGAAAAGTTAATGTCGCATTTATAGATGTCAAAGAGTTGCGAGAGAAACTTATTGTTGGTCAAGAGTGGCGAATTCAAGAAGGTGGACATATAGTTGGAAAAGGAATTATCACAAACATCGGCACTTTGATTGATTAGACAAAGTAGGCTGCGCACTTCCCACCAGTTTAACTCCCCACTATTGTTCGGTGCGCAATGCGCATCCTAACTACTACGTTTTGTCTTCTTCGTAGTTGCCAAATAAGGTGAACAGATCGTCATAAGAAAGACTTTTAAGCTCCAAATGCCTCCCTGCAAGATACAAAAACCTCATCCGAACATACGATTCAATTACATACTCAAGCAATTATTACTTGCGGATTACCTAGTTCACACAGCACCACTCGAACTACCACATCCCGACTATTAACATTTTTTATCGATCTGATATCTTGCAACAATAAAGAAATGATAGAACATAACCCCTAGGATAGATCAGATTCACAAACCATATTTCCCCCAGAATATGAAAAAAATGACTCTTTTTAGAGTCATTTTTATTGCCTAAAAAACCAAAAAACAATAATTTTACAACACTAAATCGCTGGGAAATCCACAACGGTTTGTGCAACATTATTGGTATAGTTGGTTAATATATTCAGTGCAACATGATTCACGATTTCAATAATAGCCGCATCTTCAAATCCCGCAGCACGAATATGATTCAGTACGACATCGGTAATGCGTCCTTTGCTTTCAATCACATGGCGAGCAAATTGCAAAGCAGCAGCGGCTTGAGCCTCTTCTGAGTGACCTTCACGAGCCGCTCCAACTTCATTCGCGCTTAATTTTGCTACTTGGCGACCCAAATAAGTATGTGCAGCCAAGCAATATTCACAGCCATTATATTCAGCAACAAACAGTGCAATACGCTCGCGTAATTGCGGACTTAAAACACCAGCGGCAAGTGAGCCGTTGAGCGACAGATAACCTTCTAATGCTGAAGGACTATGCCCGAGTGTTTTCATTAGATTAGGAACAAAGCCGACTTGCTTTTGCACCGCATCAAATAATTTGGTTTGAGCGGCATTGGCGGTTTCAGGATTTACAGTTGAAATGCATGACATGGTCGATCTCCTATTTACATCATATGGATAAAGTCGCCGACTCAACCTGAACAAAAAATGTTCACGAGTCAGTAGATTCATCTTGACTCAATCCATATAAAACAAGAATACTCAAACAATGGAATCCATTATTCCTCATAATGGAACAATAGAGCATCATGGATAAATTTCAATTAATGACCGTTTTTGCGACGGTTGCGGAAGAAGAAAGCTTTGCAGGCGCTGGGCGGCGTTTGGGCATGTCACCGCCCGCAGTGACTCGATCCATTGCCGCGCTAGAAGATCAGTTGCAGGTCAAACTCTTCAAAAAGAACAACACGTTATGTGCGTGTAACTGACCTCGGGCAACGCTATTTAGAGGATGTTAAACGGATTCTGTCAGAGGTCACTGAAGCCGATGCTGCTGTGAGTGCAACCAATTCGATGCCGAGAGGACTGCTACAGATTACTGCTCCCGTATTGTTTGGCCCTCTCATTGTGACGCCAATCATTGTCGCGTACTTAAAGCGTTATCCAGATGTCCAAATCTCTGCTCTTTTTTTGGATCGCAATGTCAATTTACTCGAAGAAGGAGTCGATATCGGCATTCGGATTGGCGAGCTTCCTGACTCGTCTATGTATGCGATTCGTATTGGTGAAGTACGCCGAATTTTGTGCGCCTCCCCAGCCTATCTCGATCAGCATGGCATACCGCAACATCCCGATCATTTAGCGGGACATACGCTGATTGCAGCGAGCCAAACCCAGACACAAACAAAAGAATGGAATTTTGTGATCAATAACCAAAACACGGTGATTAAAATTTTCACCGCGCTTAATTGTGACCAACAATGATGCGGCGATTCGCGCTGCGACTGAAGGCTTAGGAATTACAACAATTTTATCCTATCAAGTGAGGCATCACAACACTGATGGTTGCTTAAAACAAATCTTAACTGACTTCGAACCACCCGCATTACCGATTCATATTATTCACCGTGAAGGACGTTACAAATCAGCACGAGTGCGAAGTTTTATGGACTTCTTAGTTGAAAATTTAAAAATCAAAAATCTGCTTCTATAAATATCTGGCAAATTTCATATGATCAATTTCAGCATCGCCCATTCGATGATTCACCACACAACAGGCTGAATTTCCCTGTCCAAGCTCCCCTCACCTCTCTATAATAGCAGCTCAATGAGCGAGACAAATCCATGAGCGGCAATAGCAAACTTTCCTCCCTAAATCCGCGTCAACAAGAAGCAATGGAATATGTCAGTGGTCCACTGCTGGTTTTAGCGGGCGCGGGTTCAGGCAAAACTGCAGTGATTACGCGTAAGATTGCGCATCTCATCGAAAACTGTAATGTGCCTGCGCACCGCATCACTGCGATGACTTTTACTAATAAAGCCGCGCGCGAAATGAAAGAACGGGTCAGCAAATTGCTACCTAGCGAAAAAATGAAAGGCATTACTGTTTCGACCTTCCATAATTTTGGGTTGAACTTACTACGCATTGAACTCAAACATACGCCATTAAAAAACAACTTCTCGATTCTGGATGGCGATGATTGCAAACGCTTACTGATGGATTTGATGGTACGCGACAATTTATCAGGTGCTGAGAGCAAAGAACTGATCGCCAAAGCGATGCGCCGCATTTCAGATTGGAAAAACGATCTGGTTATGCCCGCGCAAGCGATTAGCACTGCAGCGGACAATGAAGACCTGCAACTCGCCCATTTATATGAACTGTATGAGCGTAATATTCGCGCTTATAACGCGGTTGATTTCGACGATCTGATTACCATGCCAACGCGTTTGCTTCAGGACAATGCTGAAGTGCGTGACAAATGGCAAAATCGCGTCCACTACCTACTCGTCGATGAATATCAAGATACCAACACCGCGCAATATATGCTGGTGAAACTGTTAGTTGGCGTGCAAGCGCGCTTTACTGCGGTGGGTGATGACGACCAATCAATCTACGCATGGCGCGGAGCAAAACCTGAAAACATGGCGTTGCTGGCTGAAGATTTCACACGGCTGAAAGTGATTAAACTCGAACAAAACTATCGTTCGACCAGTCGTATTTTGAAAGCGGCAAACGCCGTGATTGAAAATAATCCACATCTTTTTCAAAAAGCATTGTGGTGCGACAAAGCACAAGGCGATGTGATTCGCGTCATGAATTGCCGCAATGATGATGATGAAGCAGAACGTATCGTCACCGATATCATGACGCACCGACTCATGAATGGTAAAACATGGAAAGATTACGCCATTCTCTATCGCGGTAACTTTCAAGCACGTGTACTGGAAACACACCTGCGCCAGCTACAGATACCGTATAAAGTTTCAGGGGGGACATCGTTCTTTGCCCGGGCTGAAATTAAAGATGTGATGAGTTATTTACGTCTCATTATTAACCCAGATGATGACAGTGCGTTTTTGCGGATTATTAACACCCCGAAACGTGAGATTGGGCCAGCAACGCTCGAAAAACTCGGATTATTTGCGCAAGAATACAGTATGTCATTGCTCATGGCGGCAGGTGATTTGCGTCTTGGCATGACCATGAGTCAGAAAAAAGCAGTAATGCACCTGCATGAATTTGCGCAGTTTATTGAACAATACACGCGTGACCTCCATGACGATGACAATCCCGTGCCACTTGTTCGGCAAATGATTAACGAAACAGGTTATATCGACTATATTAAAGAGCAAGCACCGACACCACATGCGGAAAAGAACAAACTGGACAACTTAGAAGTGTTGTTTACCAGTATTCAAAGTTTGATTAATCGCGCCGAAGATGTCGATGAAAAAAATATCGAAAGCGTGATTCGCAAACTGGTTCTCCTTGATCTGCTTGATCAACAGCAAGAAGAGGAAGACACAGACAAAGTCAATCTCATGACCTTGCACGCAGCAAAAGGTCTTGAGTTTCCTTACGTCTACATCATGGGTTTAGAGGAAGAACTACTTCCACACAAAAACTCAATTGTCGCCGAAACCGTTGAGGAAGAACGCCGACTGATGTACGTGGGCATCACACGCGCGCGACAAGGTTTGACGCTCACGCTTGCGGAACAACGCAAAATGGGCGGAAATCTACGCCAAACGACGCCAAGCCGTTTTTTGGATGAATTGCCTGCAGAAGAACTTGAGTGGTCTGGCAAAAAGAAAAATAAGATTTCTAATGTCGACCCGAAAGCACAAGCAGCGGCTTATTTGGCAAATCTGAAGGCATTAATGAAATAGTAGTCGATCTTTGCATCGTTGGTTTTTTTGTGACGTGCTACACAGATTAATACTGAAAATTTCTTTAAATTTAGGCTTTAATATTCAAATTCGACATAAGGGAAAATGATGAAACTACAACTTAAAATTCTTGATTCACGTATTGGCACAACTTGGCCACTTCCAGCGCATGCAACACACGGCTCCGCTGGCATTGATTTACGTGCTTGTTTAGATGAAGCCATCGTTCTACAACCAAACACGACCGTATTGGTTAAAACAGGCATGTCGATTTACATTGAAGATACTGGATATGCGGGTTTAATTCTGCCACGTTCAGGTTTGGGTCATAAACACGGAATCGTTTTGGGCAACTTAGTCGGTCTCATCGATTCCGATTACCAAGGTGAGTTAATGGTCTCTGTGTGGAATCGTGGAACCACGGCCTTTACACTTGAACCTGGCGAGCGTATGGCGCAATATGTGCTTGTGCCGATTATGCAAACTTCATTTGACATTGTTGAAGAATTTGTCGAAAGTGGACGAGGTATAGGTGGGTTTGGTCATACGGGAAGACAGTAAAATTTTGACCAAAAACGATG
>JACMMY010000086.1 GCA_014378805.1 Moraxellaceae bacterium | reverse complement strand
TTTCGGATCAAAAATTTTCACATCATTATAAGTCCCACCATTGAGTAGCATTTCAAAGAAACGTCCAGCTTCCTCAGTCGTGGTATAAATATTCCCCGCTGGACAAATCGTATCCATGAAACGTGGATCATTGGTGACATTTACTGCAAGATCGAGATCACCACCAAGGACATGTTGTAAATATAAATTTGAACCGAGACTTGGATGTAATCCTGTTGGGCTACTGATCGCAACTTGATTTCTGAACTCAGGGGCGAGACCATAATTAAAGCAAGTCATTCCCATCGGTTTGGCAATATTTTCTTGTAAAAAATCTTTTAAATTCTGTCCAGATACTCGTTCTACCAGCTCACCTAAAATATAACCCGCCGTGACCGCATGATAAGACATTCGGTAACCAGAAGGAGAATCGGGCGCAGCCGCACAAAGTCTTTTCACCACTTCATCTTTATCAAACAATAACTCAGGCGTTACATCACCTTCTAAGTGCGGCAAGCCCCCCCGATGAGCCAGTAAATGGAGAATCGTTGCACGACGTTTACCTTTAACACCATATTCAGGAATATATTGGCTAATAGGATCTAATAAATCAATTTCACCGCGCTCACTCAGCAGATGAACCAACATCGCAGTGATGGATTTGGATGCTGAAAACAAACATACAGGCGTATCAGGTTTTGCAATAATTTTAGGCGTTGTGGCTTTATCTTCTGGCCCATTTCCGTGTGAATGACCAATCGTGCGATTGAGAACAATTTTGCCTTGACGACGAAGGCAAATAGACAACATCGGATAGTTACCCGTCCGATAAAGCGACTCTACGGCATGCCAAATATGATCGACTTGTTCAGGCGTCATTCCTGCAAGTTCTGGAGAGAATTCTCCATCAGCGATTCGAGTTACACTGGCAATATCACGAGGAACTTTTATCGTATTAGTCGAGAATATTTTCATAAAATTCCTAATTTTGATCAATGCTATGCATGTATTTTGAATGATTCATATTTAACCGCACGATTTGACAGCACACCATGTCAAAAAGCAACAAACATTTATAAAATTTACGCCAATTTTCGATATTCATCTTCAATAAAACCGCAGATCAACAATCCTTTTCCATCTGATAAAATTGGACGTTTAATTGCGCTGGTTTTTGATGTCATTAACTGTAATGCACCAGCCACAGCATTCGCTTCTGCTTGCTCAGCTTCCGATAAACCGCGCCAAGTCGTTCCTTTACGATTCATGACAATATCTAAACCCAAACTATCAACCCATTGTTGCAGTGTGTTTGCATCAATGCCTGACTTCTTATAATCGTGAAACGTATATTGAATACCAAGCTCATTCAGCAAGGTGAATGCTTTTTTCATGGTGCTGCAATTTTTAATACCGTAAATCGTGTACATATTCTTTTCCATATTCATAAAACGTCAAATGCGAGTCTACATTAAACAAAAACCCATCCAAGGACGGGTTTTTGTTTAATCGAAATCAAATATTATTTAAAGCACTATGCAGGTTCAGGCTCATTTTGCGTCGCCACTTCAAGCACCAACGCCGACTTACCATCACGCTCACCAACATGAACACGTACAGTTCCGCCGTTTTCTGCCAACTCGCCGAATAAGATTTTTTCAGCTAAAGGTTTCTTCAGCTCTTCTTGAATCAAGCGTTGCATTGGACGTGCGCCCATCAGACGATCATAGCCGCGCTCGGCCAGCCACAGACGCGCATCTTCATCGACTTCAAGCAATACTTTTTTGTCATCCAACTGCGCTTGTAACTCAACCAAGAACTTATCGACGACCGAATCCACCACACTGGTTGGCAATGGTGCAAACTGTATCACCGCATCCAAGCGATTACGGAACTCAGGCGAGAACGCCTTTTTCATAATTTCCGTATTATCATGACTATGATCTTGTTGCGTGAAACCCATGCTCGAACGACTCATCACTTCCGCACCGATATTGGTTGTCATCACCAAGATCACATGACGGAAATCGGTTTTTCGACCATTGTTATCCGTGAGCGTACCATGATCCATGACTTGCAACAGCAAGTTAAAGACTTCTGGATGTGCTTTCTCCACTTCATCAAGCAGCAACACGCAATGTGGATGCTTGTTAATGGCGTCCGTTAATAAACCACCTTGATCAAAGCCAACATAACCCGGAGGCGCACCGATCAAACGCGAAACTGTATGACGCTCCATGTACTCAGACATATCGAAACGAACCAACTCAATACCCAGTACATTTGCAAGCTGACGAGTGACTTCGGTTTTACCGACCCCCGTTGGACCTGCAAACATGAATGAGCCGACTGGTTTTTCAGGAGCTTTCAAGCCAGCGCGTGACAACTTAATTGCGGCTGCAAGTGCTGTAATTGCTTGATCTTGACCAAAGACGACACGTTTAAGGTCTCGTTCTAAGTTCATCAAAATGCCTTTGTCATCAGTCGAAACAACTTTAGACGGAATACGCGCAATCTTAGCAACAATCGCTTCAATTTCAGCGACATCAATAATTTTTCGTTCAGTGGTTGCAGGCTGTAAACGTTGGAACGCACCCGCTTCATCCACCACATCAATCGCTTTATCTGGCAAGAATCGCTCTTGAATATATTTGGCTGCGAGCTCTGCCGCCGCATTAAGTGCAGCGTCAGTATAGGTTACACCATGAAACTCTTCAAAACGTGAACGTAACCCTTTCAGAATAGCAATCGTATCGACGACACTCGGCTCAGTCACATCGACTTTTTGAAAGCGGCGTGACAGTGCATGATCTTTTTCAAAAACCTGACGATACTCCTGATAAGTTGTCGAACCGATACAACGCAGTGTGCCATTTGCCAAGGCTGGCTTGATTAAATTTGACACATCCATCGTGCTGCCCATTGACGAGCCTGCACCGATAATCATATGAATTTCATCAATAAACAAAATCGCATTCGGTTGTTTTTTTAATTCATCAAGCAATTGCTTGACGCGTTTTTCAAAGTCACCCCGATATTTGGTTCCAGCAATCAAGGAACCGATATCCAAGCTATAAACGACCGCATGTTCTAAGGGTTGATGGGCTTTTCCATTGACAATCAACCAAGCCAAACCTTCAGCAATCGATGTTTTACCCACACCTGGATCACCGACAAGTAGCGGATTATTTTTACGACGGCGGCTTAAAATTTGAGCTGCACGCTCAACTTCTTTTTCACGACCAATGAGTGGATCGGTTTTGCCTTCTGCCGCCTGTTCATTTAAATTTACAGTATAAAGTTGTAAAGGACTTTTTGAGGCACTACTTGGCGCTGACTCTTCTTCTTGCTCGTTTTCCATCGAGCTGTCCGAAGCGCTATCCTCATCTTTACGTGTGCCATGCGATAAATACTGCGTCAGATCTAAACGATTGACCTGTTGCTTTTTAAGTAAATAAACGGCAAGGCTATCGCGCTCCGAATACATCGCAACAAGAACATCAGCACCCTCTACAGGACGATTACCACCCCCTGAGGATTGCACATGGAAAATTGCGCGCTGCAAGATACGATCAAAACTATCGGTCGCATGAGGAGCCTGCTCCGTAGACGAAGGCAGCTTAGGTGTATTTTGCTCAATATACTCATTGAGTTCTTGACGTAAAACGGGAATATCTGCGCCGCACGCTTTAAGTGCATTGACCGCAGAATCATTTTCCAGTAACGAGAGCAACAGATGCTCAATCGTCAAAAACTCATGACGTTTCTGTCTCGCCATCGTTACGGCTAGACGCAAAGAAACTTCGAGATGTCGACTTAGCATAATGACCTCATTTGCAACACAAATTGCAGTTTAGTAAATACAACTATTTATCCTGTAAAATACAGAGTACTTGAAAAATAAAAAATTACATTCAAACACTTCAATATTTTTGCATTCATTTCGTAAAAACTTATTGCTGAGATATTTATCTTTTACAGTAAACATCAATGTATAAAACTATTTTTCATTCTCTCAACACAAATTCAATATTAAATTGACTGTGGTTCGATTTGACAAAGCAGAGGATGTCCCTCAGCTCTTGCATGACGATTCACCAGCTGAGCTTTCGTTTCAGCAATATCACGGGGATAAACACCTGCGACACCTTTACCCTCATAGTGTACTGATAACATCACTTCAGTCGCACGGTCAAGATCAAGACCAAAGTATTGTTGTAACACTAGTATTACAAACTCCATGGGGGTGTAGTCGTCATTAAACAAGACCACGACGTACAATGGTGGACGAGCAAGTTCGGGAGTTGCTGTCGCAACATCACTCTCATGTCGTTCCTCCTGATCGCCATCGTGCTCAGACATCACCACATCAAGTGAACTCAAAGTAGGATGACAAGGATAATGCCAATCAAATGGCTCGTCTGCGTATTGAGTAAACCAATCCGCAACCGAAAAAGCAACAGGCGGAATCACAAAGAAAGATCCAGATTTGGCTACTTTGTATGAAGTTTTTCCTAACTTGTTTTTGCTTACTTTCACAGGATTACTCATCATTGATCATTTTTACTCTACGATTACAATTACTTTGACTGACGTTAATAAATAGCATATTACGCGCATTTGCTCAGTCTAGTCATAAATCAAACATGACTCATCAGGATGCTGATTTATTTGCAAGTGCGTCAGGAATTGACATTTGTGGCATATTCTTAAGCGGCGCACCACGTTCCCAAGCAAATCGCTGAATCGTAGATTGTCCCCCAGCATTCGCTGCCACTTCAATAAACTCTGGAGTAAAACCAGCAGGCATCGTCCAGCGACCCGTTAACCGTTGAAAATCAGTGATTTCAACTTTGTTATTGGCTAATGGCACTTCAACGACCTTACCTTCTTGAATGAGACGAATTGAAAATGTGCCCCGCGAAGCTGATGCTTTTTGTCGCAGTTGCATTAAGTCGATGTTGTACTCAAACACCGAAGGTGAAATAGGCAAAATATTGACAACTTGCAAGGTCAGCGAAATCCCACCAAACCCAAGCAAACGGTCACGATATGCCTTCATTTGCCCGTCAATTAATTCACGATCCGCGCTCGATTTAGCTAAACTATCGGTCAAGCCTTTCGACGTGGTTAAGGCGATATCGCGTTCTTGAACGGTATTTGATAAGGTTCGAGTTAACGTCTCTATGGTCTGTTGTTTTTGATCAATCTGTGTTCTGAGCTTGTCTAACTCACCGCTACTTGCCCCAATGAGACTCATCCCCTGCCTGTGACCCACAAAATAACCCAACCACAAACCACTGATTACCAGTAAAGCACCTACAGCAATCAGCAGATGATCTCGCTTAGCACGCTTTAAGTCGTCTTGTGAAAAAGATTGATTGTCTTCGATCATTTTATTTTCCAACACTGAGTTACTCGCTCCATCATCCGAATCCACTTCATAAAACCTGTTAACAAACCGAAGTACTGCATCCATTATGGCATTAATGGCACAACCTCAAGACCCATTGTTTCAGGAAATCCAAACATTAAATTCATATTCTGTACCGCTTGCCCTGCCGCGCCTTTGACCAGATTATCCTGTACAACCAAGATCACCAACAAATCGCCATTATTAGGACGATGCAAAGCAATTCTTAAATGATTTGAGCCTCTCACAGAACGAGTTTCTGGTAAGCTGCCAAATGGCATCACATCCACAAACGGTTCATTTTGATATTGTTGCTCAAACAGCATTTGTAAATCCGCAGCACAACCTGCATCGGTCAAGCGCACATAGATTGTGCTTAACATACCACGAATCATCGGCACGAGATGCGGGACAAATGTCAGTTTATCAAAAGCTGCGGCAACTAACTGTCCGCCATGCATTCCATTTAAGCCTTGAACGATTTCAGGATGATGACGATGACCTTTCACCGCATAAGCTTTTAAATTATCACTTGCTTCTGAAAACAATATGCCAATTTCAGCTTTTCTTCCAGCACCAGACACACCAGACTTCGCATCAATAATAATCGAATTCGGATCAATCAGTGGACTGCTCTGTTGCAGCAATGGTAATAGTCCCAGTTGTACCGTTGTCGGATAACAGCCAGGATTACCAATAATCTTCGCGGATTTAATTGCTTCACGATTTACTTCAGGTAAACCGTATACCGACTCTAAAAGTAAATCAGGGCAAACGTGTGGCATGCCGTACCACTTCTCAAACTCAGCAGTATCTTGTAAGCGAAAATCCGCAGCTAAATCAATTATTTTTACATCTTGCGCTAACAATTCGCGTGCTTGGTTCATCGCAACGCCATGTGGTGTCGCAAAAAAAACGACATCGCACTCAGCCAGTTCATCCGCAGCATTTGCACTAAACTGAATATCCGTTAAACCTCGTAAACTCGGAAACATCGCATCAACACGGGTTCCAGCCTCTGTCCGCGAAGTAAGAACTTTAATCCCAACCGCAGGATGACGAACCAATAAGCGAACCAACTCAACACCGGTATATCCAGTTCCTCCGACGATTCCGACAGATATTTTTGTAAAATCATTTTTAGTGGACTGCTTTTGCTCTTCAGATGACATTTGATCTTGATGGGTCTTCATTTTATTACCTTTTTAGAAATGCAAATTTGATGACTGACGAATATAGTTACATATAATAAGCGTATAACACGATAAAAGCATCGACAAAACTGCTGAATGAGGTGGACGTAGCGTCAAGATTGTTCTTTAATGTACCGCAACGGAATATTGCATTAAATAATTGCACTCATTTAAAATGAGTTAAACTAAAATACAACCAGAACACAGCGGCATTTTAGCAAAGAAAATATTTTTCTGAGCAAATCAGTCCGCAGACAATGAGGGAGAGCTTGGATGCTTTCAACAGTAAATCAGCACAAAGATAAAGTGACAACTGAATCTGTGCGATCTATCACGTCAGTGAGTAAAGCAGCAAGCCGCTTTTCGAATTATATGCTTCAAGAACATTTCCACTCAAAACTCGCGATGTGTATCGCTGTTTCTTTGGGCGTAACCTTGACAGGTTGCGGTACAGGGAACGGCGCAACAACTCGGGTTGATGAAACAACGCCATCAAAACCAACCGTCAGTACAACTTACAACCTGAAAATACAGTCACCCGTTTTGCTCCGCAATACCAAAGTGACTGTCACGGATACTTCAACAGGTTCAATACTGGGTGAATCTGTTATACAAAATGGCAATGACATCGAGTTTGTTATGCCTCTTACTACCCTTAGAAGTGGTCACCTTATTTTAATAACACTTTCACCAGTCGATAGTTCATCTCAGTATTTTGACCCGATGTTGAATAATCAGCTCGGAGCGATGACTGCCTTTAATAAACCCTTGCATGCACTCATATCAGCAGATATGTCAGATAAGATGACCAAGATCGATCCATTTACTGAAATGGTCTATGAACGCGCGTTGATTAGATCTGGCACACTCGATATCAGTAAACCTAAGGTGAATGCCCTAACGAGTATCCACCTCAATTTAGCAACCAATGAAATGATGACGGCATTTGGAACCGTCTCAACAACAGTATTTGCTGTACTGTTTAATAATCCAACCAGTAT
>JACMMY010000085.1 GCA_014378805.1 Moraxellaceae bacterium | reverse complement strand
CGATCTCTTTGGCGAAAACAAACTAAATGCAGGCAAAAAAGTCCAAGTCGAATTCGTCTCCGCCAATCCAACCAGCTCACTCCACGTCGGTCATGGTCGCGGCGCAGCATACGGCATGACCGTTGCGCGCTTGCTGGAAGCCACAGGCTACGACGTTCAACGTGAATACTACGTCAATGACGCAGGTCGCCAAATGGATATTTTGGCCACCAGTACCTATTTGCGTTATTTAGAACGTTGCGGACAAACACTGACCTTCCCGCAAAACGCCTACAAAGGCGATTATGTGTTTGATATCGCGCAAAACATTTTAGATCAGCATGGCAAAGTGTTTGAGCGCGCTGCGGCGGATGTATTCCTCGATGTGCCAGCCGATGTGGTTTACGGCGAAAAAGACAGCGAAGGCAATCCAACCGTATTATCAGGCGATAAAGAAAAACATATCGACGGTCTCATTCTGAATTCACAAAAATTGCTCGGCGCGGAAGGCTACGCAGTTTTCCATCAGCAAGCGCTGAATGAAATTCTCGATGACATTAAAGATGATCTCGGCGAATTTGGCGTGCGTTTCGATCAATGGTTCAGTGAAGCCACTTTAAAAGACAAAATCACCGAAGCCTTGGCAATTTTGCAAGACAAAGGTTTCCTTTACGAGAAAGATGGCAACATCTGGTTCCGTTCAACTGATTTTGGCGATGAAAAAGACCGTGTGGTACAGCGTAAAAATGGTTTAACCACCTACTTCGCAGCGGACATTGCTTACCATTTGAATAAGTATCAACGTGGTTTTGACCAAATCGTCGATATTTGGGGCGCCGACCATCATGGTTATATCGCGCGCGTGAAAGCCGCGATCAGTGCGCTGGGTTATGATCCTATGAAACTGACCGTATTATTAGTCCAGTTCGTAAGCCTTTGGCGTAGTGGCGTAGCCGTGCAAATGTCATCACGTTCGGGTTCATTTGTGACTTTGCGTGAACTACGTCAGGAAGTCGGTAATGATGCGGCGCGTTTCTATTACGTCATGCGTAAGAGCGCGCAACATATTGATTTTGACTTGGATTTAGCTGTTTCACAAAGCAAAGACAATGCGGTATATTACATTCAATACGCCCATGCTCGCACCCATCGTATGTTAGAAAAAGTCACCAGTTTAGGTCAGACGTTTGATGCAAAAATCGGTCGTGCAGCGGCTGGACGTTTGGTTGAAACTGTTGAAGCTGAGCTGCTGGCTAAACTTGCTGCTTACCCAGAGGTGTTGAACAACTCTGCGAATCAACATGAGCCGCATCAACTTGGTAATTACCTAAAAGAGTTAGCATCCTTGTTCCATGGCTGGTATAACGAACACAAGGTGATTAGCGATGATGCCGAACTGATGCAAGCGCGTCTGTTACTCAGCGTGTCGGTGTGCCAAGTCATTCATAACGGTTTATTGCTGCTGGGTGTGTCTGCGCCTGTTTCAATGTAAATCGTTTTGTCACTTGTTATGTAAATAGTGATTAAAATCACAAGGAAAAACTCATCTCACATTAATGAATGAGTCCATGTTGACCAAGTCTATATAAGGAAGTAATCGTGTTTGGTACTAAACCTCGAGGAGCAACAAAGCGTACGACTGCCGTGCCAACGCGCAGACGACAGCTCGTACCGACTTGGTTATGGACGGTTTTTGGGATTATTTTTGGATTGACCTGCCTTGCATTATTGTATTTATGGCAACCTTGGCAACCGACACCACATGGCACGGCACCATCCAGCACAAGTGCAGCAAATGATAAAACGACTGATTCGGGTAAACCTGCTGACTTCCAGTTTTACGACCTGCTGCCTAAACAACAAGTGACGCCAGTGCCAACTCAAACCGTACCTGATGTTGTACCTGATGAAGCTGCTATGCCGATTATTGATGCCTCGAGCACCGATTCATCAAATAGTGGGAGCGATACGACGGAAGTACAGAAATCTAAGCCATCACAACACTATATGCTGCAAGTGAATAGCTTCCAATCTGCGGACGAAGCCGATAAACAACGCGCATCAGTACTTTTGGCAGGTTTACCAGCGGACGTCCGTCACACCACAAATGCGGATCAAGAGTGGTATCGTGTAGTTTCTGGGCCATTTAACAGCAAAAATGAAGCGTTACGCGCGCAACGTCAATTGCAAGATAGTGGCATTGATGCGCTCGTGGTGGCTCAATCTGAGTAGTTGATTTGTTTTGTTTAGATGAAAAAAAAGACGAATTGATCGTCTTTTTTTATGGGCGGTGATTGATGTTTGTCTCCTTCCCTGAGGGGGAAGGCTGGGATGGGGGCGCATTTAAAGCAACGTCAAAAACACCCCCATCTAAATCTTCCCCCTCAGGGGAAGACTTCAAAGCAAATTAAGCTTTCTTCTTAATCAGACCATCATCCAACAATTGTTGGAAATGTTCACAGATTGCGCCGCGAACATCGCGATATTCAATTTTAAGGTCTCGCTGGCTGCGACTATTATCAAAACCAATTTTATAACCGACGTTACGTGACACATAGTCACGGGTCATTCCAAACAATGGTGCGATCGCCCAAAACGCAAGTTTAGGCGCAGGAACCAATGGAAAGGGATACTTCGACCCAAAGTGTTGACGCAGTGCTGAACCCATTTGTAGCAGGCTTAACGTGTCACCGCAAATGATATAACGACCATTGGCTTCAGGCGTTAAGCCCGCACGCACATGGGCGTCCGCCACATCGCGAACATCGACCAGCCCATTCCACAGATGCGGTGCACCAAAACGCATTGTGCCGTCGCCAAATTGCTGTAAGGTGGTAATACTTGCAGAGATACTATTAGTCGTAAGTGCAGGGCCAACCACCAACCCGGGATTCACACACACCAAGTCCCAACGATTTGGCACACTCTGCTCGGCGTGCAGTTTCCACGCCTCACGTTCTGCCACAGTTTTTGAATAATAATACGGCTGATGATCGACAGTACTACTGGTATTCCAGTGCGATTCATTAAAGATTCCATTTGGCACTTTCAGTGAATCGATATTGTCGCCGTAGGTCGCTGCAACACTTGAGGTCAAGACCACACGCTTAACGCTTGGCGTCCGCTCGACCGAAGCAAACACATTACGGGTTCCTTCCAATGCAGGACGAACCAACGCTTCATAAGCATCTTTAAAACCTGAAATAATAAAAGGAGATGCCGTGTGAAGAACCAACTCACAACCTGCCATCGCTTCATCAAATGCACCCTGATCGAGTAAATCTGCTTTGAACAGCTTCAGTGTTCCCGTGCTGTTATCGGCAATTTTCTGTAAATGAGCCACACTTTTGGTTTTAGCAGGATCGCGTACCGTAGCATGAACCGTATGCCCCGCTTCAAGCAGATTTTTGACGATCCAGCCTGCGACATAACCACTTGCACCCGTAATCATAATCGGCGCTTTCGGATTAATTGTTGTCATATCGGTTTCCTTACAACGATGGTATTGGCAATAAATGAGGTGGTGCGACGAATCATCATCGAATCGGCTGCATGCTTACCCTATCTTATTTTACGAGACAAAGATATTGGCAGACAATTTTCACAAATATGTCGAAATGTCCAATGACCCTGTCGAAATCATACGCTCAAAGGTCTCCTAATTCCTGACCTATGCCTACAATCTGATGCAGCACACGGAGCATCATTCAAAGTGATGTAAAAAAAATCGCCACTGGAAGGATGGCGAGATTTATTTTTTAAAGCTTTTGAATACTACAAATACGCTTTCACCATTTCTAACGATTGTTGATACAGCTGATCAGCAAGTTGAGTATTTTTAGCGTTCGCGGATTGCCAATTCGGCATATGCGCGCTGACATATTGGCCATTTTTTTGAGCCCATTCATCGCTTAATGCCATTTTTTCAATGAGCTCAGCAGGACGACTGGTCGGAATCAAAAACGGTCGCATGATGGCATATTGGATTTTTGGTAAATCACGATAAATATCAGAATTTACACCCCCTGGATGCAAAGCATTACTCGTGACCGTCGTACCTTCAAGCTGACGCGCAAGCGCATGACTAAAGAGCAAATTTGCGAGTTTAGATTGACCGTAAGCAGCAACCGCACGATACGAACCGGAGCTCTGACGGAACAATTCAGGCTTAATATTGCCTAACCAATGCATGATGGAAGATAAATGAATAATACGTCCTGCGGGTGCAGCTTGCAGCGCAGGCAATAATAGCTGCGTCAGTAAAAATGGTGCGACGTAGTTCACACCAAACTGCTGCTCATAACCTTCTTCAGTTTGATGCAACGCTTCACCAAAAATCCCTGCATTATTAATCAGCACATCCAATGAGCCGTAACGTGCTTTGACCAACTCCGCCGCTGCTTTGACCGATGCAAGGCTGTTCAAATCCAGCTCAATCACATCGACAGTTCCCGCACCACCGAGCTTGATCAGTTCAGCCTGTGCTTCTGCTGCTTTGCTTAAATTGCGACAAGCCAAAATCACATCCGCACCACTTTTGACCAATCTTTTTGCAGTCGCAAAACCAATGCCCGTATTTGCGCCCGTAATAAGTACACGTGTATTCGACATCTAGCGATGCTCCAAAAAATAGTAGATATAGATTGTAGGCAGCGATGTTACACCAAAACTGACAACAAATATTGTCAATTATTTTACATTGTTAGCAATCATCTTATTCTCTAATCCTTTCAACAAAAATAAGGAGTATGTCGAATCCCTTGAGAAATAAAAAATTTATCACTTACCCTGTCAATTTCAATTTCAATAAAGCAATTTGATATCAAAACTGATCTCCATGCTTTTAATTGACCAGCGCTGAATGCATCTCTTGCGCCTTCCACAGTCGATATTTCAGTTCTTAACCATGGGGGACAAAAAATACGATGGGTAAGCGACTGTTATAGCGCACGAGTTTGGTTGCGCCTGAAATGAACTTCTCTGTCTCTGCCTGATTTGGACACGCCATCTTCGTTGAAGCCATCATGCCTTGAGTAGCAAATTCATAATACGTATACCCCCAGCCTTGCAGATTTTTTTCAGCAATACTGCCGCCTAGACGATGTTGGTTGCAGTCTACTGTTACAGTTTTCCCAACGATCAATTCTACTTGATACGCCTCATCTTGCACATTTGGATTCAGATGAATCACATAGCGTTGAAAACCGTCTGGCGCTTTAGGAAAAGGGGCGAGATTTTTCAAACTTTCAGGATTCACGATCGACGCGTCTTCCTGCATTTGCGTATGATGCGGATTCAACGCACAGGAGGCGGATAGGATGGCCAACATGGCAACGGCTAAAAATTTCATTAAGATCTCCAATAACCTGCTCATGTTTAACAGCGTCTATTTAAAAATCATTAAATCGCACAATCACTCGTTAAATAATTTACTTTTCATGAATAAAAATGGCTATCAAAATGAAGGCTGATTTTATTGCGTATTCAAAACCAAAGACAAAATTTTTGAGTTTCTGAATAATCAGACGATCTGCTTGAAAATAGACTTTTTTCAAACATATTAATAATGTTAGAGATTAGTTCAGCGTTTTCAACAGAAATATCTTTCTTATCAGCCTCAATCGTCTTCACAACACCTGTTCTTTCTATTCTAAAGTTGAAACGAATACATTCCCTATCTGGCAGACTATGTTTTTTTATTTGCTCTTTATAAATCGCATAGAGTTTGCCTGTATTCTTTTCAAGATCCTGCCTAAACTGTCTCTGCTCATCCGTTAAATAAATTTTTATAATTGGACTTTCTGTGCTCTTCGCTAAATCAGAGCTTTGCTTTGGGGTGTTTATTTCTTTAGCAACATTTGCAGACCCAAGTGCAGCATCCGCTAAAGGTTGCAAAGCAAAACAAGTGTTTGTTAAAAAAAATAAGAATATATATTTCAGCACACTGTGCACCTTTTTATTATTAATTTATCGCCGCCTCTGCTTAATTGAGACGGCGATATTTCAACTCAAAGTCGTTTTAAACTTCTTTATACAACTGACTACCTTGTTCGTGATACACAGCAGACATTTCTTCCATGCCTTTTTGCACGGCATCAGTCTCGCTTAAACCTTGTTTCGCAGCATAGTCACGTACGTTCTGAGTGATTTTCATTGAACAGAACTTTGGACCACACATTGAGCAGAAGTGCGCGGATTTATGCGCGTCTTTTGGCAAAGTTTCGTCGTGATAACTGCGCGCGGTATCTGGATCAAGTGCCAGATTGAATTGATCATCCCAACGGAACTCAAAACGTGCTTTCGACAACGCATTGTCACGCACTTGCGCACCGGGATGACCTTTTGCCAAGTCGGCTGCATGCGCTGCGATCTTGTAGGTAATGATGCCGTCTTTCACATCTTTCTTGTTTGGCAGACCCAAATGCTCTTTCGGTGTGACATAACACAGCATCGCTGTACCGTACCAACCAATCATCGCCGCGCCAATTGCGCTCGTAATGTGATCGTAACCCGGTGCAATATCAGTCGTCAGCGGGCCAAGCGTATAGAAAGGCGCTTCACCACACACTTCGAGTTGCAAATCCATGTTTTCTTTAATCATATGCATCGGCACATGACCCGGCCCTTCGATCATGACTTGGACATCATGTTTCCATGCGATTTGAGTCAATTCACCGAGCGCACGCAGTTCACCGAATTGCGCTTCATCATTGGCATCCTGAATACAACCCGGACGTAAGCCATCGCCGAGACTGAAGGACACATCGTAGGCTTTCATGATTTCGCAGATTTCTTCGAAATGGGTGTACAAGAAATTTTCTTGGTGATGCGCCAAGCACCACTGCGCCATGATTGAACCACCGCGTGACACAATTCCAGTCAAACGATTCGCTGTCAGCGGAACATAACGCAGCAATACGCCCGCATGGATGGTGAAGTAATCCACGCCCTGCTCAGCTTGTTCAATCAACGTATCACGGAAAATTTCCCATGTCAGGTCTTCGGCAACACCGTCGACTTTTTCGAGCGCTTGGTAAATTGGCACAGTCCCGATTGGCACAGGCGAATTACGGATAATCCATTCGCGGGTTTCGTGGATGTTTTTACCAGTCGATAAATCCATGATGGTGTCGGCACCCCAACGGGTCGACCACGTCATCTTAGCGACCTCTTCATCAATCGATGAACCCAGCGCTGAGTTACCAATATTGGCATTAATTTTCACCAAGAAGTTACGACCAATAATCATCGGCTCCGCTTCAGGGTGGTTAATGTTGGCGGGAATAACCGCACGGCCAGCCGCAACTTCACTACGAACGAATTCAGGGGTGATTTGACGTGGTAAATGCGCGCCAAAGTTCTGACCTTCATGCTGACGCAAGTCAGTCCCTTCGTATTGGCGCTGCGTTTCGCGGATGGCAATGTATTCCATTTCAGGAGTGATAATGCCTTGGCGCGCGTAATGCATTTGGCTGACGTTCTGACCTGCTTTCGCACGGCGTGGATTTTGAATATGAGCAAAACGCAAGTCAGCGGTTTTAATATCCCGCGCACGTTGACGACCAAACTCGGACGACAAGCCCGTCAATTTCTCAGTATCGCCGCGCGCTTCAATCCACTTGGAACGCAAATCAGGCAAGCCTTTGGTCAAATCAATCTCAACATTCGGATCGCTATATACGCCTGATGTGTCATAGACCAACACAGGCGGATTTTTTTCACCGCCCAAACCTGTTGGTGTATCCGTTAAGCTAATTTCACGCATTGGTACTTGAATATCTGGTGTAGAACCTTGGATATACACCTTGCGCGAGGCCGGCAAAATACGTGTGAGGTCTTGTGCCTCAACGTCATGAGCAGAGGGAACGGGTGTAGTAAGGCTATTCATGGCAGCAATCCAGATCACACAAAATAATAGAAGTGAACTATAGCCTTTAAGCCGCTCAAGGGCTATGGTTACGGCACATTAAGATACCTTTTAAAATGATGAATAATGTACATGACCGATATTGCTCAAACGCCGAAACTTACTGATCACAACTTCTCCGAACGCCTCCTCGCATGGTTTGAGCAACATGGTCGGCATGATTTGCCATGGCAAGTCTCTGATGATCCCTACAAAGTGTGGGTTTCGGAAATCATGCTCCAGCAAACGCAAGTCAAAACCGTCCTTCAATATTTTGATCGTTTTATGCAGCGCTTCCCGACCGTTCAAGATCTAGGTCAGGCGGATTGGAACGATGTTGCGCCGTTCTGGGCAGGTTTGGGATATTACGCGCGCGCGAGAAATTTACATAAGGCCGCAGGCGTCGTGGCTAAAAAAGGTCAATTTCCAACAACGCTTGAGGAATGGATTGAATTATCTGGCATCGGCCCTTCAACAGCTGGCGCACTGATGTCACTCGGTTTACGTCAATTCGGCGTCTTCATGGATGGCAATGTAAAACGCGTCTTGAGTCGCTATTTAGGTTTGGAAGGTGATAGCACGAGTAGTGCGTTTATTAAAAATATTTGGCAAATCGCTAAAGCGCTCACCCCGCAAACGCGTGCACACGACTACAACCAAGCGATCATGGATTTAGGTGCGACCATTTGCACGCCGAAAAAAACCTTATGCTTATATTGTCCGATGCAAAGTGATTGCGCGGCATTTAAAACTAATCGAGTAATGGAACTTCCGCAAAAACCTGCGCGCAAAGCCACGCCAACACGTCAAGCAGTCGTGTTGATGATCCAGCACAATCAACAATTACTCTGGCAGCAGCGCCCATCCGAAGGACTGTGGGGCGGGTTATGGAGTTTGCCGGTCATAGAGAGTGATATTGAACAGACTTTAGGAAATTTAGGATTAATAGAGGGTATTCATGGCAAAAATATACGCCATACATTCACTCATTTTCATTGGGAATTGCAGGCTATACACTTTGACATACATTGCGATCAGGAAAAAATGCTAGAAAATCACTTTGCGCCAACACGCTGGATGAGTGACGTTGAGGCATTTGCCGCAGGTGTACCAGAAGCAATGCGTAAATTGTTAGCATATTAAGTCTTTTTTGCATAAATCATCGGTTCAATCACGACACGCAGATGACGCTGAGAACCCACTGTGGCATACTCCGCAACCAATTTACGACATTTATTTTGATCGTCTTTTCTGTATCATATTTCCCCAATATTTATAATGAGCGCTTCTTATGCCGTTGACCTGTTTTAAAGCCTATGACATTCGAGGAAAACTCGGGACTGAACTCAACGAGTCGATTGCATATAGTATTGGTCGCGCATACGGACAACTCTTACAACCGAAAAAAATCGTCGTCGGCGCGGATATCCGCCAAACGAGCCACGGCCTAAAAATGGCAGTGGCTCAGGGCCTGTTGGATAGCGGCGTAGATGTGCTGGATATCGGCATGACAGGTACTGAAGAAGTCTATTTTGCCGCATTCCATCTCGATGTCGATGGCGGCATTGAAGTCACGGCCAGCCATAATCCGATGGATTATAACGGTATGAAACTGGTTAAGAAAAATGCCCAACCGATTAGCGGTGATACTGGGTTGCTCGATATCAAAGCCCTCGCAGAAAAGAACGATTTTGCGCCAGTGACCCAAAAAGGCACGCTCACCGAAATCTCGATTCTTGAAGATTATATTAGCCATCTTTTGACCTATTTAGATATCCCAAATGTCAAACCACTCAAGATTGTGGTCAATGCTGGGAATGGCGCGGCAGGTCATGTGATTGATGCGTTAGAGCGCCGATTTACGACACTAAATATTCCGATTTCGTTTATTAAAATTCATCACGAAGCAGATGGGAGTTTTCCGAATGGAATCCCTAACCCGATTTTACTTGAGAACCGTGCAGCGACCTGTGATGCGGTTAAGGCGCATCAGGCGGACTTCGGTGTGGCATGGGACGGTGATTTTGATCGTTGCTTCTTGTTTGATGAGCATGGTGCATTCATTGAAGGCTATTACATCGTGGGTCTGTTGGCACAAGCATTTTTGCTAAAAAATCCAGGCGAGAAGATCATTCATGATCCGCGTCTGACATGGAATACCATTGATATTGCAGAAAAAGCAGGCGGACAAGCGATTCAGTGCAAAACGGGTCATGCTTTTATTAAAGAACGCATGCGCGCCGAAAATGCCATTTATGGCGGCGAAATGAGTGCACATCACTATTTCCGTGATTTTGCTTATTGCGACAGCGGCATGATTCCGTGGTTACTCGCGGTCAATTTGGTCAGTAACACGCGTAAAGGGTTATCAACATTGATTAGTGAACGCATGGAAACCTATCCATGTAGCGGTGAAATTAACTTTCGGGTTGATAACAGTGCCGAGATTATTGAGAAAATTCTGCAACATTACACTGCCGAGCAGCCAGAAATTGACAAAACTGACGGCATGAGCTTGTCATTTGGCGACTGGCGCTTTAATCTGCGCGCCTCGAATACTGAGCCGCTGATGCGCTTAAATGTCGAGGCACGTGGCGTGCATGCGCATGCGCTGATGACTTCGCGTACTGCAGAATTACAACAACTCATTGGTTCAAAACCACAAAATAGCTACTAAAATATAGCGACTAAGATCACACAACAGAATTGTTGACGGAAATTGAATAATGGCAATATTGGTAACAGGTGCGGCAGGCTTTATTGGTGGTAACTTTGTCTTGGATTGGCTTGCCCATCATGACGAACTCGTGATAAGCCTCGATAAGCTCACCTATGCGGGCAATCTCGAAAATTTAGCATCCGTTACGGCCAATCCTCGGCATATTTTTGTCCACTCGGATATTGCAAATAGCGTGGTGATTAGCGAATTATTGGCTAAACATCAGGTGCGTGCGGTCCTCAACTTTGCCGCAGAAACTCATGTCGACCGTTCGATTACTGGCCCCGATGAATTTATCCAAACCAATATTGTCGGCACCTTTAAACTGCTCGAAACGGTTCGTACCTATTGGTCTAATCTCGATGAGGCAGCCAAGAACGAGTTCCGTTTCCTGCATGTGTCAACCGATGAAGTGTATGGTTCACTGAGCAAAAATGATCCCGCATTTAGCGAAACCAACCGTTATGAGCCGAATAGCCCTTACTCCGCAAGTAAAGCGGCATCTGATCATTTAGTTCGCGCCTATCACCATACCTATGGTTTACCCGTACTCACGACCAATTGCTCAAATAATTACGGTCCTTATCATTTTCCAGAAAAACTAATTCCTTTGTGCATCTTGAATGCCTTAAATGGTAAAAATCTACCGATCTATGGTGATGGACAACAAATTCGTGATTGGTTGTATGTGACCGATCATTGCAGCGCAATTCGTCGAGTACTCGCACGCGGTACATTAGGTGAAACTTATAATGTCGGCGGCTGGAATGAAAAAGCGAATCTCGATGTAGTGAATACGCTTTGCACCATCTTAGATGAGCTGCAACCGCGTGCTGATGGACAATCTTATTCAACTCAAATTACCTTTGTGAAAGACCGTGCGGGGCATGATCGTCGCTATGCGATTGATGCGACTAAACTCGAACGCGAACTCGGCTGGAAACCTGCGGAAACGTTTGAAACAGGCATCCGCAAAACAGTTCAATGGTACCTTGCCAATCAGCAATGGGTGAGTAATGTCACCAGTGGCGCTTACCGCGACTGGGTTAACCAGCAGTACCAAGCATAAATTGGCCAGTATGAGCGCAGCAATGTTAAAAATTTTACTCCTGGGTAAAAACGGTCAAGTCGGTTGGGAATTACAGCGCGCGTTAAGTCCACTCGGTGAATTACGCGCCTGTGATCGCAACGAAGCAAACTTAGATGACCCTGAATCATTACGTGAACTTGTACGTGACTATGCGCCAGACATCATCGTCAATGCCGCCGCCTATACAGCGGTTGATAAAGCAGAAAGTGACATCCTAAGCGCTTCGCGTGTAAATACTCGATCACTGGCTGTGCTGGCTGAAGAATGTAAAAGGCTGAATGCTTGGCTGATTCACTATTCTACAGACTATGTTTTTGACGGTCGCAAAAATGGTTTTTATTCTGAAGAAGATCCAACTGCACCGCTCAGTGTTTACGGTCAAACAAAACGTGACGGCGAACGCGCGATCATTGCATCGGGTTGCCGATATTTAGTGTTTCGAACCAGTTGGGTTTTTGCCAGTCGCGGTGGAAACTTTGCCAAAACCATGCT
>JACMMY010000084.1 GCA_014378805.1 Moraxellaceae bacterium | reverse complement strand
GGCGGTGTTGCGGGTGCAAAAACGAGCAAGCCGATTCAGTTGGCTGCGTCTCTATCGACACCTACGACAATAACCGTGCAACCACAAGCGGCGGTGCAAACCGCCACTCAACCAGTTGCTCAACAAGCAGCAACGCCAAACGCATCACTCATCGAAAGCACCGCGAATAATTCAGATGTGTATGCAGGCCCAGCGGTACGTCAAACTGCACGGCAACTCGGCGTGGATTTACACAATGTCAAAGCCAGCGGCATCAATGGTCGCGTGATGAAAGAAGATGTCTTTGCTTATGTGAAACAACGTCTGACTTCTGCGCCCGTCACCACTTCTACTTCAATCGCACCTGCATCATCAGGATTGCCGCCATTGCCTGATTTCAGTAAGTGGGGTGCGTCGCATGATGAACCTTTGACACGCTTGCAACAGGCCGCGATTCCACAGTTGTCGCTCAATTTGTATATGCCACAAGTCACTCAGTTTGATCATGCGGATATTACAGATCTGGAAAAACTGCGCATTGAGCTGAAAGATGAATATAAAAAACAAGGCGTAGGTCTAACCATTCTTGCGTTCATTGTCAAAGCGGTCGCGCATTTATTGTTGAAAGAGCCGCGTTTTAATAGTCATTTAAATGATGATGGCAAATCCATTCGAGTCCGCGAAGAAATTCATCTGGGCATCGCAGTGGCGACCGATGATGGTTTGATTGTGCCTGTGTTACGAAATCCTGAACGTTTAAGCATCCGTGAAATTGCCAATCAGCTTGGTGAAATGGGTCAGAAGGCGCGTGATAAAAAACTTGGGCCAAATGATTTATCAGGTGCGACTTTTACTATTTCCAGTCTGGGTGCAATGGGCGGTACAGGCTTTACGCCATTGGTGAATTGGCCGCAAGTGGCAATTCTCGGTTTGTCTCCTGCTGCAATGCAGCCGATCTGGGAAGGTGAATCATTCCAACCGCGTCTAATGTTGCCGTTGTCATTGTCTTATGATCATCGGGTGATTAACGGTGTGGATGCGGCGCGTTTTGCGCGGGCGCTTGCGGTGTTGCTTGGGGATTTGAGAAGAATGTTGTTGTAGTTTATAAGAAATATCTAGGTTAGGAACGTGATGTCATTTATTAAAGTTGGGGTTGTATTGGTTGTGGTTGCAGGAGCCTTTGCTGCTGCGCCACTTTTTTGGAAAATGCTCAGTGTGGAGAATCGTGAACAGATTGCGACGTTGTTACCTGAACGCATCAGACCGACGAATCCTGTAGAGGTGTCCGCGAAAAAAATTACGGTGTATCAATCTCAGGGTCATAAGGGTGATGTGATTTTTTCAGATCGACAAAATATTGCCTATACTGCGCATCCTCGTGTTGTTGATAATACTAGGGGAACAACAATTCATTTTGAGGCTCCTGAAAAAGAGGAAAAATCCTCATCAATGCTTAATTTTAATAAAGAAAATGAGCGATTCCAGAAGCAAATACCAATGATCCAGCAAGCAAGAATGGCGCAAGCGATCGGTGAGTAGGTTTCGGTTCATCTGACTTTATCCAAGAACTCATTTTTTGTTGAGACCATCGGAAGGTCTTTAATTAAAATTTTGTCAGTGATTTGCATGTATAGAGCGATATGGACGTATTTTTAATTGAAGGCAAATATGAATAACAACATTTTTCTCGTTCTTGTGTTGGTTCTTCTCAGTGGTTGTAGCACGGTTGGGTCTAATCATCCTGTTAAATCCACGAATAGCATTCTCCATCCAATAGATTGTATTTCAGGTGCAAAGCGGGAAGAATGTTTGGCTGTTGCAAATTTTGATAAGAAAAATCAAAAGAAAACCGTCAAATCCGCGCAGACAGATCAAATGGATCGGCGTGCACGACTCGCTAAAATCGCTGAAAGCAAAAAAATAAATGATGAGAAAGCTAAAGTAAAAAGGGAAGCGGCACCCTTAGCACAAGATAACGCAGAGGTTAGCAAGCCAGATTTGGTGGCACAAAAGAAAATCGATAATGATGATCGTGAGAAGGCTTTTTCTGCATCGATGGGTTGCGTGAGAAACAATCTGGGAAAGATAGACGATGTCCGAAAACCTGTTCGAGCTGTGGCATTTGAACTTGCCGTTTTGTGTAGACAAAAAGGGGTTTCCGTTCATTCAGTTGCGAATGCAACCATACCGCTCGTATCGCAAAGCAGAGCTCCTAAAAAATAAAATAATCTGACTGATCACTACGAAATAGGTGTGTTCTAGCTATAGGGACTTCTGCTTACGACTAAGTAAATTTTATCGGTCGTTGATGTCATTAAGGGGTCATGATTCTTTTGTAAAATTAATGAAGAACGCGCCGTGTAATGATTAGGCATTCGCCTAAATGCTTCGCCTTGTGTATAATGCCGCATTGAAATTGCCGTGTTTAAAGCACCTAGAGGACACCATGCTAAATATCGTACAAGAAGCACTAACCTTCGACGATGTGTTGTTACTTCCTGCTTTCTCCAATGTTCTCCCTAAAGATGTTTCGCTGAAGACGCGCCTCACTCGTGGGATTGAGCTGAATATCCCGCTCGTTTCTGCTGCGATGGATACCGTGACCGAATCGCGTATGGCGATTGCGATTGCGCAAGAAGGCGGTATCGGCATCCTGCATAAAAATATGGATATTGCTGCGCAAGCCGCAGAAGTTCGTCGTGTTAAAAAATTCGAAGCGGGTATGGTCAAAGACCCAATTACCGTTAGTCCAGACTTAAGCGTAGGCGAACTCATTGCGTTGACCCAAGCGCATCGCATTAGCGGTGTGCCTGTGGTGGTTGGCGACAAAGTGGTTGGTATTGTGACCAGCCGTGATATGCGTTTTGAGACTAATCTCTCGCAGCCAGTCAGCAACATCATGACTCCGCAAAATCAATTGGTCACTGTGCGCGAAGGCGAGACCAGCGACCGTATTAAAGGCTTATTGCATCAACATCGCATCGAAAAAGTCTTGGTGATTGGCGATAATTTCGAGCTGAAAGGTCTGATCACCGTCAACGATTTCCGTAAAGCTGAATTGTATCCAAGTGCTTCTAAAGATTCACTCGGTCGCTTGCGCGTTGGCGCGGCTGTCGGTACCGGTGCGGATACGCCTGACCGCGTGATTGCCCTGATCGAAGCGGGTGCGGATGTACTGGTAGTTGATACTGCACACGGACATTCAAATGGTGTGATTGAGCGTGTGCGCTGGATTAAACGTGAATATCCGCAGATTCAAGTCATTGGCGGCAATATTGCGACGGGTGATGCGGCGCTTGCGCTGCTGGATGCTGGTGCGGATGCGGTAAAAGTGGGTATTGGCCCAGGTTCAATTTGTACCACACGTATCGTTGCGGGGATTGGTGTTCCACAGATTTCTGCGGTGGATAACGTGGCGCGTGCGCTGAAAGAACAAATTCCGCTGATTGCGGATGGTGGTATTCGTTATTCAGGCGACGTGGCAAAAGCGATTGCGGCGGGTGCAAGCTGTATCATGGTCGGTTCATTGCTCGCTGGTACTGAAGAAGCGCCAGGCGAAGTTGAGTTGTTCCAAGGTCGTTATTTCAAAGCGTATCGCGGTATGGGTTCGCTTGGTGCGATGGCGGGTTTGACGGGTTCAAGCGACCGTTATTTTCAAGATGCCAAAGATGGTGTTGAGAAACTCGTTCCTGAAGGTATCGAAGGTCGTGTGCCATACAAAGGCCCAATGAGCGGCATCGTGCATCAACTGGTCGGCGGCTTACGTTCATCGATGGGTTATACAGGTTCAAAAGACATTGCAACGATGCGTAGTGAACCGAAGTTCGTTAAGATCACTTCAGCGGGTATGCAAGAGTCGCATGTCCATGATGTGACGATTACTAAAGAAGCACCGAACTATCGCGTGGGTTGATTGGTTTAGCGCCATTTGAATAAGAAAAACGCGGGCGTGATGCTCGCGTTTTTTCGTTTAAACCATCTGCTCAATTTATTTTTGACCGACGAGAATGACTATGAATACCATCAATCCTAAGAAATTACTCAATAGCAAATGGACTGCGGTTAAACCCGTGAATAAAGAAAAACATTTTGTTGTGACCGAGGTGAAATTCGACGAAGAAGATATGGTCATTCACTGCGTCATCGAAGCTGTGATGTCGCATCGTGCAGACTTCATCGCATGGCAAAGTTTGAAAAATACGAGCGAATGGCTGCAAGGTTGGAAGTAATGCGTTATTTGAATCGAACTTGCAGATTCAGCGCAAAGAAAAATTCTCCATTTTCTTCAAATATCGTTCCGAATTCGTGCCGTGTACTACTTGGTGTGTCCAGTTTGGTATTGGAAAACAAATAATCTTCAAACTGATTGCGGTTATAAATGTGATAACACAGTACGTCACCGTTATTTTTTACAATCAAATAGCCGCCAGTGACGTCGTAAACACCAGTCCAAACCTTTGAGCCAGTCATGCCGAGCGCACTATCGGTTAAGAAATGTTTGATTTTATATTCGTAAAAACTATGTGCATGCTGCATGTCGTAATTCAGGGGATTACGTTGATCAATTAAGTGTGTTAAATCTTTGAGTGTGCTGAATCCCGATGAAAAGTAATCGAGAATAATTTCGGCAAGAATATGGGGAAGTAGACTATCGATCAAAGTCAGATTGTTTTTTAAAACATGTCCTTCAACGGCATGAAATGCAAGGTTTCCACCGTTTGCTGTGATTTCCTCAATTCGTTTTTTGATTTTACTAGTACTTGGGTTGATGGCATTAATGCGTTCAATTTCATGAGTATTTGGAATGAAATTATTGATTTTATAAATGAAGTTTGTTTTTCTTTTATTAGCGCCGAACAAAATTGAATTAACTTAATGAGCAAATTGATTCGGATCAATTTGTTCTGCAATCTGCTGAATATACATTCCGCCATGACTTGTCATATCTTTTATTTCTTAAAAATGTTTTGGTGATGATATTCTAGAAAGTCATGATGGGGCAGGAGTTTATCAGGTAAAGCTATCATTTGATTTTCGTATTTGAGAAAAAATTCACCCATCACACTTTCTTTATAATTAGATAAATATTTTGAGATTTTAATCTTGTAATCTGTTGTTATTGTTAATAAGCCTTTATCAAAAGCTTTGTCATGAATCGCATTCAAGCACAAACCATTGTGTGGATTTAATCTATTTTTCTCATCTTTTGCCCAAGGTACGATATGGCTTGCTACTAATAATTCAGGTGTTGTTAATCCTGTTATACAGCACTTTAAATTGAAGGATGCCAAAATGGTCGAGCGGAAGAAGTTTTGATTTATGCGTGTCCTAACAATTGATTCTCGTTCTGTGCCTAATGGTAAATTATCAAGATCAATCGTTAGACTTTGTTCTAAGGGCTGATGGGAGAAGTTAGCAATTAACTTTTCACTTTCGTAAGCAAGCGCTTCCCAATTATCAGAGAACTCATTCCAGATACTCTCGTCTAGTTTACTGGCATTCGTTAAGCCGCCAATTCCTCTTTTCTTTAGTTCTGGATCAAAACTACCAAAATTGCCTATTTTCATTTTTATGGCATTCGGATTTCGGCCAATAATAGGACTCATTCGAAGAATGTCAGGATGGGTCGATGACACTCTATTAAAAGGAATTTTACAATAGAGACTCAGCGCAACAATAGTTTGTTCTCTTGTCCATTTTTCATGCGCCATATACATTCCCTAAAAGCCGTTGTTCAAATAATTATCATCTTGTTGTCATTGATCAAATATATCTTATCATGTGATTCATGGTGCAGATGAATTCCAACTCTTTTGCACTGGAAAACCCAGCTCTCGCCACGTCTGAAAGCATGAATAGCCCATTTGTGACCAATTCTCTTGATTAAGCAAAATGTCTAAATCATCAACTAAATCAAAAATTTCAACCGCACCTTCATCGCTCCCTTTCACTTGATCGGCTTGTTCTGGTGTTAGGGCAAACGCCAGCGGTGTGAACTGAATGCCGCCCGTGTCTGGCTCAATGATTAAGAATATTGGCGGTAAGTCATTATTCAAGTCGATTACGAGATTGAGGAGGTCGATCCCAGCTTCTTCTTGTACTTCGTTAATTAATGTGTCCAGCAGCGCACCAAAACCATGTTCCGCATGATCGGGTGAATAATGTCCACCAAAAGCAGCAAGTTTATTCGGATAAAGTTCGGTGGTTGCAGTGCGGCGTTGTAAGAAAATTTGCTGGCGTTCAGGACAGCACAAAAATGTGCCACTGCCTAGCGTTGCAACGGCTGAGCCTTGTAAGCGCAGCATCCCGATGGTCGCGTAATCGCTGACCACATAAGTCAAATGCCTTATTTGCGCGTGGATTTGGGTGGTACAAATCACTTGCCGTTCGACATACCCACCACGCCCCAAAATTTCCATTTTTCGTTGCATCGCCTTTTGTTGTTGATCATGGGGCAGTGTTAATTCACCCAACTGCTCACAGTCAGGCACATACGTCAATGGGGTTGCGTGCGGCATCATCACTCCGTTAGTCGCTTATCGCGCATGAGGGTTCGGTTCATATTCTACAGAAGCCCGTGCTATTCACCTTCAATTGTGTAAAAAATGTCACGAAATCAGATTTAAGTGATTTTAGCTCCGCTTTAGTTTGCGTGATGAATACATAATTTGTCACAATCAGTGTATTGATCACTTTTTAAAATAGGGGGATGTATAAGATGAGCCATTTCGGTACTGACGGTATTCGTGGCAAATTCGGTGTAGATCCGATTACGCCAGAGTTTGCGCTCAGATTAGGTTATGCCGCAGGCAAGGTTCTTGCTGCGCAAGGTCGTGCCGAAGTCATGGTGGGCAAAGATACACGCTTATCTGGATATGTGCTTGAAGCGGCTTTGCAAGCGGGTCTGAACGCTGCTGGAGTCAATGTCCGTTTACTTGGACCCTTACCAACACCCGCTATTGCCCATTTGACCCGTGCATTTCATGCCGATGCGGGCATCGTGATTTCAGCATCCCATAATCCTTATTTTGATAATGGCATTAAGTTCTTTTCGGGCGAAGGCAAGAAATTGGATGATGCGGTGCAAAATGAAATCAGTTTGCAGTTAAAAAAACCAATTACCATTGATGCGCCTGATCAATTGGGCAAAACCACGCGTGTAACTGATGCCAATGGTCGTTATATCGAATTTTGCAAATCAACATTTCCTTATAATTTAAGCCTGCGCGGTATGACGATTGTCGTTGATTGTGCGAATGGTGCGGGTTATGCGGTTGCTCCGGCGGTACTGCGTGAGTTGGGTGCAAATGTCATTCCCATTTTTAACACGCCGAATGGTCTCAATATTAATGATGGCTGCGGTTCAACCCATCCAGAAGCACTGCAAAAAGCGGTGCTTGAACACACTGCAGATATAGGGATAGCGCTGGACGGTGACGGGGATCGTATTGTGATGGTCGACCATCGTGGTCAGTTGGTGGATGGTGATAGTATTCTTTATGTGCTGGCGACGCGCCCAAGTCAGAATACAGTGGGTGTGGTGGGAACATTGATGAGTAATATGGGTTTAGAGCTCGTATTGCGTGATAAAGGCATTGCGTTTAAACGTGCCAATGTCGGTGATCGCTATGTGATGGCGGAACTGGATGAAGCGGGTTGGCAGCTTGGCGGTGAAGCGTCGGGTCATATTCTGTGTCTTGATAAAAGTACGACGGGTGATGCCTTGATTGCTGGTTTACAGGTGCTTGCAGCTGTGATTGAGCAAGGCAAAACGTTGGCTGAACTGGCATCGCCGCTCAAAGTATTTCCACAAGTGCTGGTTAATGTGCGCTTGGCTGAAATGCGTGATCCGTTCGCTGATGAAGTGCTGCGCGATGCCTTCGCTAAGGCAGAAGAGACGCTTGCGGGGCGTGGTCGTTTATTAATTCGTAAATCAGGCACTGAACCCATGATTCGCGTGATGGTGGAAGGCGAAAATAAAGATCAAGTGACTCAGTTGGCAAATGAGTTGGCAGACTTGGTGCGTAGTCGATTGAGCGCTTAATTACTGATTTTTTTTGCACCGTTTTCTTGTATGTTCACATTCAATGTACTTCTATGACGATAAGGTGGATGCTATGCCTGATTTAACGAACCTCACCCATTTGAGTGATTTGGAGTCATTGCGTCAGTCTTATGCAAAAGGCGAGCTACGACGAGCAGATCTTGATCCGAATCCCTTTCAACAATTCAGTCTTTGGTTGCAAAAAGCGCTGGATTGTCAGCTCAAAGAACCGTATGCGATGACCTTGGCGACAGCAAGTCGTTCAGGTCGTCCCAGCGCTCGTACAGTCTTACTGCGTCAATTTGACAAGGATGGAGCTGTTTTTTATAGTAATTATGATAGTCACAAAGGTGAGGATCTTGCCGAAAATCCTTTTGGCGAAATTTTATTTTTCTGGGCAGAATTAGAGCAACAGGTTCGTATCTCTGGACGTGTTGAAAAACTATGTGAGTCGGATTCAACGAGTTATTTTCATAAGCGGCCACATAAAAGCCAGCTCGCCGCGTGTGCCAGCATTCCACAAAGTGGTGTAATCGCTGATCGTGAAGTTTTGGAGCAGCGATTTGTTCAACTGAATGAACAATATCCCGTGGGTTCTGATGTCCCTAAACCTGAGTTTTGGGGGGGCTATCGTTTGATTCCTGATACGTTTGAGTTTTGGCAAGGTCGACAAAGTCGTTTGCATGATCGCTTGCAATATCGTCTACAAGAGTCTGATTGTTTGACTGAAAAAAAGTGGGTGATTGAACGGCTCATGCCTTAAGGTTTTTTGTGAAAATGACATCTGCATAATGTGCAGAATAGGTTTTCGGCTGTAGTGATTTGGTTGAGTTCATATATTTAAGAAAATTAATATTCTATTTATTTTAAATGGAAACAAATATTTAAGTTATTAATTTTCTGTTGGTATAAGTTTTGATTTTGCTTGTTTTGCCGTGCCAAATCATTGTCAGCTTGCCAAGGTTAGGATTATCGTTGATTTACCCAATAGCGGGTTAGTAAATCAATAGTCCTTACAATTGGAGAAACGACATGAAAAACATTTTTAAAGTTCTAACGGGTTCGGTTGCGCTTTCCGCAGCTTTGACATTGTTTTCAACAGCAGCTTCCGCCGCACCTTATCATCATGAAGTGCAACGGGTACATCATGCAAACCACGTTGTATACCGCCCACATCATGTAGTTTATCGTCAACAACACGTTGCTTATCGTCCGCATCATGTGAATTATCGTCCTCATCATGGGGTCTATCGCCCACATTATGCCGCTCGCCATCATCGCCATGTCGCACATCATTATTACCGTTAATTGAATGGTTTAGCGTTGAAACTTGAATCATTGAATGATGCGTGGAAACTTTATATTAAGAAGTTTTGCCTCAATGGGTTTTTGTTGGTGTCAGACTTTGTCATAATTGCGTCTGCTCGCAGGGAGCAGGCGTAATTGATGACGAGGTTGGGTATGAAGCAGTTTGAAAAAATGGGATGGATTCGCCAAGGATTTCTCGGTTTAATCGTGTGTACAGTGATGTCGCCAAGCCATGCCATGAGCGTGCGTGAGCGTTATTTACTCCAGCATCCACAAGCTGCTGCGCAGCAAGACGTTGAAAAATTCGCGCCGCCAGTGGAGATCGTTAAACATGCGCGAAAAAATCGCACCGTCGAAAAAGTGACCCCTGTTCGTCAAAAAGCATCACATCGTCGCCATGCTATAGTTGAACAAGTAGTTGAAAAAAAATCAGCCACAAAACATTCACGCTTACACACAGCTAAAAGCCGTCATGAGCGAGTGATCGTGCCGAAGATTGCAAAGCCAAAATTTAGTCGTCAACAGGCACGTGAGGCGGAAGCTGCGTTAAAGCATCGCAGTGTGAAGGTGAAACAAGAGGCGCGAGTGACTCGTCATAGGCATCAAGTTGAACAAACCGAGAAAACAAAGCATATACAAGTGGCGAAAAAAGAAGTCCTGAAACACGTTCGCCATACAGCAACAAAAAAACACCCTCGTCATCAATAAGTATAAGCCGTCCATTTTTCGGCTTGTTGCTCCATAAAATAGCGCACTCGGTTGGTGCGCGATCCGCTAAAAGTTGTCATACTTTGCTGATGACTCTAATACTTAAAAACCGCCCTTTATCGCCAATCCCTGCGAGCTTTATCGCTTTACCGCAGGTTTTGGCGCGCCTGTATGCCGCACGTGGCGTACAACATATTGATGAACTTGAATTAAAGCTCGCGCGACTTTTGCCTGCGCAAGGTTTACTTGGCTTGGATTCTGCGATTCAGCAGATTAATCATGCGATTGATACCGCACAGCGTATT
Organism: Moraxellaceae bacterium; assembly: GCA_014378805.1. GTDB lineage: Bacteria > Pseudomonadota > Gammaproteobacteria > Pseudomonadales > Moraxellaceae > Aquirhabdus. The sequence continues at coordinate 1,025 of JACMMY010000084.1, read as the reverse complement.
CTTATTATTGGTGACTTTGATGCGGATGGTGCGACCAGCACTGCGCTGATGATGTTAGCACTTGGCAAAATGGGCGCAATCGTCGATTTTCTTGTGCCCGATCGCTTCAAATATGGGTATGGCTTAACGCCAGAAATCGTCGCTCTGGCACTCGACGAATACACACCAGATCTGATTATTACCGTCGATAATGGTATTTCAAGTCATGACGGTGTGGCGGCTGCACAAGCGGCGAATGTTGCGGTCATTATTACTGATCATCATTTAACTTCGAAAGTTGCGCCGCCTGCACAAGCGGTTGTGAACCCAAATCAACAAGGTTGTACCTTTGCCAGTAAAGCGTTGGCGGGTGTTGGTGTGGCATTTTATGTATTGGCTGCATTGGCAACTTTGCGTAAATCCCAAGGCAAACCATCTGCAAAACTTACCGATTGGCTGGATTTAGTTGCGCTTGGCACAGTGGCCGACGTTGCGCCGTTGGATGCGAATAATCGAATTTTGGTTTCGCAAGGTCTGGCTCGCATTAAGAGTGGTCAATGTCGTTTAGGTTTATTAGCACTTTTAGAAATCGCTAAACGTGAACGCAAAGGACTGACCTCGCAAGATTTAGGTTTCGTACTTGGCCCACGGATTAATGCCGCTGGTCGTATGGATAGTATGCGTATTGGTATCGAATGTTTGTTGGCTGAAGATATCGCGACTGCACGTGAACTGGCTGAGCAATTAGAGATACTGAATCAAACGCGCCGTACCGTTGAAGCGGGAATGAAGTCGGAAGCGTTGGCGTTACTGGAAGATCGTCGATTATTTGAAGAAGTTGTTCCGCCTGCGATTGTATTGTACGAGTCGAGTTGGCATCAAGGTGTGATCGGGATTGTGGCAGGTCGGCTAAAAGAGCAATTCAATCGCCCAAGCATCGTCTTTGCACCCAGTGATGATACTAACGCGACTCTGAAAGGTTCAGCGCGTTCGATTGTAGGCGTTCATATTCGTGATGCGATTGAGCGTGTGGCGGAAGCACATCC
>JACMMY010000008.1 GCA_014378805.1 Moraxellaceae bacterium | reverse complement strand
GATTGTAGATGAGCAGACATTAACTTGGGCCATTGCTGCGGCACAATCTGCATCGACCTCATCTAACTTGCAGGCTTGGAGCGTGATAGCCGTTCGAGATAAAGCGCGCTTGGCGCGACTTGCAGAACTGGCTGGTAACCAACGTCACGTTGAGCAAGCACCACTGCTTTTAGTGTGGTTAGTAGACTGGTCACGCTTGCGCAGACTAGGCCACACTTTACAAATACCTACGGATGGAATTGACTACCTAGAAAGTTACACGGTCGGTGTGGCGGATGCCGCCCTTGCCGCACAGAACGCCGCACTCGCCTTCGAAGCACAGGGGCTTGGTATCGTCTACATCGGCGGTATGCGTAATAATCCCGAAGCTGTCGCTAAAGAACTTGCTCTTCCAAGTGACACTTTCGCCGTTTTTGGGATGTGCGTCGGCTATCCCGATCCAGCACAATATGCGGAGATCAAACCACGCCTAGCGCAATCAACCATACTCCACCAAGAACAGTATATTACCGAGACGGAGTCCGATGCCATTCGTGACTATGATCAACAAATGATTGATTTTCAAAATAAACAGCACCGCTATAACCGCCCTTGGTCGAGCTTAGCTGTAGATCGAGTTCGAGGTCCGGAATCATTAAGTGGACGAGATCGGTTACAAGAGGCGCTCAACGGACTTGGTTTTAAGTTGCTTTAATCTAATCATTACACCACTGCGAAAAAAATTCAGGTATTCGATTAAACCTACAATAGTAAGATCGGTGGATGCTTCAAGGAAAATGAAAATTTTTATCAAATCTAGACGCACACTTCGTCAGACTCAGTGTAATACTTACAATGGATTATTAAACTTTATAATTGATTGAGCATTTTGGTCTGAACGGAAAACTTAAAAAAAATTAGTTTTGCGAAACGCCAACGCAACTTATTAATCTCAATCCAAAATCAAGCGAACGCTCATCGATATGGTGCAGACACTTGGTATGCACCATATCATTCACGTTCCCCAGTTTACGTTGATAATCAATAAGAGACCCAAATCGACTGTCATTATCTAGAGATTGTAATTGGCATAGTAGATTCCCTTATTTATTCAGTCATCTTCACCAACACGAACGACCAGTTTTCCAAAGTTCTGTCCTTCCAGTAGACCAATAAAAGCGTCTGGTGCTTTCTCAAGCCCAACGACCACTTCCTCAAGGTATTTAATCCGACCTTGACTAAACCAAGTCGACATTTCTTTGTAAAACTCGTTATAACGATGACCGTAATCATCAAAAATAATAAAACCTTGCATCTTGATACGTTTACGCAGAATAGTACCGACAAACGCAGGCAGTCGATCAGGCCCTTCAGGTAAAGCAGTATCGTTGTAGTGCGCAATCACGCCGCAAACAGGTATACGCGCCTTTGTATTGAGTAACGGTAACACCGCATCAAAAACCTTTCCGCCGACATTTTCATAGTAAACATCGATGCCCGCTGGACATGCTTTAGCCAATTGCTCAGCGAAATCTGGTGCATGGTGATCAATACAACGATCGAAACCGAGGACTTCAACCGCATGATGGCACTTATCTTTACCTCCAGCAACACCAACGGTATGGCATCCTTTAATCTTAGCGATCTGACCCACAGTCGCACCCACAGGGCCAGTCGCAGCAGCAACCACAACTGTTTCACCCGACTGCGGTTGACCAATATCAAGCAGTCCCATATACGCCGTAAATCCAGGCATCCCGAATAAACCCAGTGCATAAGATGGATTTACTGGAGACTGACCCAGCGCGGTCAGACCAGTGCCATCCGATAAAGCATAATCCTGCCAGCCATTGAATGACAAAACCCAATCTCCGACATGGTATGAATGATGTTTTGAACTCACCACACGGCAAACTGTTCCACCAACCATCACGCCGCCCACCTCAACAGGCGGCGCATAGGATGGTGCATTACTCATCCGACCACGCATGTAAGGATCAAGCGATAGATAGACCGTCCTGAGAAGCACTTGCCCTTCACTAGGCTCTGGAATTGCATCCTCTTCAATACGAAAATTTTCTTCAGTAGGTGCGCCATGAGGGCGCGATGCAAGTACGACACGACGATTGATTTGCTGTGATTGAGACATCTTCTAACTCCTTAAATGTTCATAGAAAACGATTGCAATGAATCAAAATACTTATAATTAGACCAGTCAACTAATATGCTATCAAAATAATACCCGCTTATCTGCGGGTATTTGGTTAACTCTGTCTTTTAGATTTTAAGCATAACTTCGGTCGTAACCATCGCAATTTCTAAAGGCTGACCATTCAGGTGTAGTTTACTCAGTAAACTTGCACCCAACCAAAGTTGATAGAGTGCCGATGCCGTTCGATGCGCATCGACAGATGGCAATGACCCATCACGCTGACCTTGTTCGATACAGCTTGTGAGGCGCTTAATAATCTGTTCAGCACCATCACGTAACGTGATGCGCATAGACTCCGAGAGATCTGCAACTTCAGCACTCAACTTAACGACGAGGCATTTCTGTCCATCGCATGGCTCACAATAGCTATCGAGCCACTTCTGCCAGTAAGCCATCAGTCGCTCACGACCACTTTGACCAACGACAGAGAAGCGTTGATCCATGTCCACTAAATAATTCTGAAAATAATCCTCTAACAACGACTGGCCATACTGCTCTTTGGATTTGAAGTAATGATAAAAAGAACCTTTAGGCACACTCGCAGTCTGCAAAATCTCATTTAATCCAACACCAGTAAATCCCTTGATCACCATGATCTGGTGTCCAGTGTCGAGTAAATGTTGGCGTGTATCGTCGTAATTTGGTTTCATAACATTATCATATCAAAAACTAGACCAGTCGTCTATTAAACTTCACTTTGCCCCTAAGCAAACTCAACGTCTTTAATCATATAAAAGTAGTATTTGAGCGAGACGTCAAACCCATTGAAAATCTTTGAAAGTACCATTACAACGCCTTATATTTTTATTGTATTAACTTAGTTGTAAAATGGCGTCTCTATTGCCCACCCATTCTCATCGCAAGTGACCACTGAATGGCGTTTGAGTTGACCACCCAGTGGCGTGCGACTTGACCAACTTATCACTAGAGGTACATTTTGACTGAGTGCGTATGAAAGGAGGCTATTTTTGAATAGGTTGTAAGTATCAGTTGGGCTTCGTTCCTCCGCGCCAACCTACAAAATTAACCTAACTTACCTGGGTTCGAAGGATTGATTTTAAAACATCAAGCCAAGCAAATGATTCAACGGACTAAAGGCTTATCTGCAACAACAAATAACGCTTAAAAGCAGTTAAGCTACTAAATAATAAAATAGACGGGTTTAAAGCTGCTCCCTTTAGCGGCTAGGGATTCTATTTTTTATAATAATTAAGAGTGAATAGGATTTTAAAATATGCCGACCTTAAAGATCATTTATAAATGGATGAACGAGAATCGCCTGATCTGGGCGATGAGCATCATCGGATTTGCTATCGGCGTCAGGATCGGATTTTTAGTGTTTACCGACCCACACCATTTCTACACGTTGCACGATATTTTATGGGGCTATCGCTGATATATGTGGACTGCGGTCTAAGCCTTATGCCGCAATGCTTACAGCGATTTATTTTGTATTTTTTGTCCGTGCTATTTGACACTTGCAGACCCCACTCAAAGCCTTACACAGAAACGCTTTCAGAGCTTTTAGCAGAGCTGCATGGTGTGTGTACATTTCTTAGGGTTCAGTTCACCTGAGTTTTTTACGGTTTAAAGGGATGGTTTTTGCGGGTTTACGAGTGTTCTCGCAGGGGGTGTTCTTTTCAGAAGTGGGCGCAACAAGCTTTGGCTTATTGCGCCTTATGCGCGTTTTACTAAGAATTTCCGACTTTTTCAATGGATATATTTTGCCACCCAAGGCTCCATGAGAAGAGAAATTACGAAAACGATAAAAATTGAAAGAAAAACCTTAAAGACTGACTCAGATAAAATAGTAAAGTAAGCCGACTTGAAGAATATAGCGTCAATTAAAAATATAGCTGCGTGTATGATGATAGTTAACTTAAATGCAAAAATTACCTTCATTTTTTTGTACATCCTTCACAATCTTCGGTTTCAGATGAAGTAACCACACTAGCTCCATTGAAGAATCCTGCTGATAAATCAAATCCATAATAAGGCCCAGATGGCATCCATGTTGCATTAGCCCTTAAACCACCCATACTAATTTTAGCCCATCCAGCACCTGCACCAAAAACCGCATTCCCAGATAACATTTGAAACAATCCATTCGCAATACCTGCATCCGGACAAGGTTGGGAATCTTTAAAACTGCTAGCTCCAAATGAACCTGTATTTTCATGCCAAACGCAGGTGCGGCTATTGCAGAAGCATAACCATGGATTGTTACCTTCTTCCCACACATACACTCTGAGGTAAGCTTAAATGGAAATACTCCTCCTCCGACTATCCCAGCAATAGCTGCGCCACCCATAGAACCCGACCATTCAACCAAACCTTTAGAATCAAAAAATTGTAAAGGTTTAGCTCGTACATAACCATAGGTATTATTACCACCGCCTAACCCAATAGGATCGGACTCGACATACCTGCCTGTACTCGGATCATAATCCCTAAAGTAGTTATTACTAATCCCTACTTCTGAGTCGTAGTACTGACCCGCCATCCGTAGTGGCATTGTGAATGCGGTAGTGGTTGGATTGGTTGGTTGAGCATCCCCAAATGCATCCCCCTCTAATCGCCACAGTACTTTTTTGGTTGTACCATCACCTTGGGTCACGGCTCTTGGTGTAGTTAAGTGATCGGTATGGACACGGCTGACCAATATTAGCACCATCCGCTAAAGGCAATTGAACGGTATTGGTTGGACATGTATAAGTCCGAGTTGTTTGTACTCTAACCTGATCACCTAAAAAAGCTGAATGTCCAACCTGATGCTGACAATTATAAACATTGAACCAGGTCGTCAGAAAACCATTAGGGTTGGCTTGCTGCCACTGACTAACGGGGACATAAGCATTATAATTATACTGCCACCATGGACCGACATAATCTTGACTCGGGCCATCAACGAAGACGTAAGTAAAATAGGGTGCTAAACTATTGTACATATCAACCACTTGTTGATATGCATCATTATAGGAATGAGCCAGTAAAATTTGCACTATCATTACTATAGGCCTGATAATGATATGATGCCGTTGGTGGTGTACATTTATATTCAGGATTATTTTGAGGGGTTAGGGCTGTTCTGTATTGAATTCAATTAGACGTGTCAAACGCATAAACCTGCTGGGCCGCTAGAGTAAAAACGAAAAATGAAAATAATAATTTGGCGACACTTTTTATAATAGTTGTTGCCAAGGTCACCATCCTACTTTCATCCTACTTTGTAAATGTTATATGAATCTCTAAAATAACATTTATAATGTGTTCAAGCTATTTCTTTTTTAGAGATTCATTAAGTGTAAATCGCACCAATTGTCCAATGCCACAATAAGTCTTCAAATTACTCCCTTTCGAGTTTGACGGACATTTTTTTAATGGAAGGATCAGTTCGATTTTCTGATCGTAAAGTGACCAATTTGATCACTCTTATCACTCTTCTAATCATGTACAGCCAGCGGTCTCTGTGATTCAGGCGACTCAACAAGATAATAGTCAAAAACTGCAAAGTGATTACTCAGAAAAGTCTTCACTCATAAATTATTGGTAGTCTACTTTTGAGTGAGAACATGTGGTCAACTCAGATGAGAATGACTGGGCAAGTGCATGAGAATATGCACTTAGTTGGGCTAATTATTAAAAGATGCAATGAATGATTTCTGATGTGTGTATTGATTTAGAAGACCTAATCTACTCAAATTTTAGTCTCATCGCCTTTAAACTGTGAAATAGCTCGCTTAATTCAAAAACTATACTAGCTCCATGACGGTTAAATACCGACCATATGCCGCCCCAGTATCAATGTATTGCACGTTTCCCAATAGCCGCGCTTCAGTCACAATCGAGTGACCGACAACGACTTTATGAACATCTGGGTAAAGAGTCTGCACTTGATATTTAATGCGTTTACGACTCCATAGACATTCATTTTTAAGGTGTTCTAAGTCATCATTATTGGATGTTTTAAGTCGCACAACAAAATCTTGCCAAAAAAATTCTGTACATTCTGCGTGGACAATTCCCACCAAACCATGAACAGTTTCTATATCTATCGCGATGGGGAGTTTCGCAAATGCGCTAACATAAACATCTCGATCATCTCTAGCCAGTGACTCTGGTATTGTCCACCAACTTGAGCCATATAATGTGGATCAAGTTGTTCTAAACAAATATGATTTATTTACTAGACCCAGCCACAATGACTGCTTTAAAGAGCTGACTCATGCTCATCTTAAGGCCTTAAATACTCTGAATAGCCTTCAGCCAAAAGTACTATCCAAAACAGAAGTCATTAAACATACCCAAAAAATCACGATCTATAAACAACATCATCATCTGAACTCACCCGGCTTGGCGCTGCTTAACACCATCTGTGGCAAAGAATGGACAGCGCGTTTTATGACTGATTGGTTATTTGTGTAAATGACAAAGAAAATTGAAGCACTGTGAAAGTGCTTCAAGCCCTACTCGATTTGCAAATACTTGCGCCTTGATCGACGGCCATCTTGATGATTTCAAGTTTGAATTCATCAAGTGAACTCACTGCGTGATGAAACTGAATACTATAAACCTAGTTGTTTCGCAATCACTTCATTCATGATCTCATGTGTACCGCCACCGATCGATAAAATACGATTATCTCGATACAAACGCTCCACCAAGGATTCACGCATAAAGCCCATACCACCATAAATTTGCGTCGCCTCGTATGTTACAAAATCGCTGGTTTGTGTCGCAAAATTCTTTGCCATAGACACTTCGGTTACTGATGGAATGCCTGCTTGGATACGCGCTGCAATCCGATAGTTGAACTCTCGACTGATTTCAATCTTCGTTGCCATGTCTGCAATCTTATGACGAATGATCTGCATTTTTGCTAATGGTTTACCAAAAGCTGTGCGCTCATGGACATAACGTAAACACTCATCAAGCGCTAATTGTGCAGTCATATTCGCCATGGTCGCCAAATTGAGCCGTTCCATTTGAAAATTAGTCATGATGGCGAAGAAACCCATATTTTCTGCACCAATCAAATTACTTTTTGGCACCATCACGTTATCAAAGAATATCTCTGCTGTATCTGATACCCACCAACCCATTTTCTTTAAAGGCTGTCCCACGCTAAAACCGGGCATATCTTTTTCTATTAATAACAAGCTTAAACCGCCGTAGCCATCCCCGCCAGTTCGCACAGCGACGGTATAGTAATCAGCACGAATGCCCGACGTAATATAGGTCTTTGAACCTGAAACACGATAAAAGTCGCCATCACTCACGGCACGCGTTTTGAGTCCTGCGACATCAGAGCCACCGCTCGGTTCGGTAATGGCCAGCGCAGCAATTTTACGACCGCTAATGACCTCTGGGATCACGCGTTGTTTTAATTCTTCACTACCCCATTTGGCAATCGGCGGTAAGGCAATATCAAGTGAGCCTAAACTTGCCACCAAGCCGCCTGAACCTGATCTCATCAGCTCTTCGCTGGCAGCAACTTTCATGAATACGTCGCCTTCGCCTACACCGCCATAACATTCTGGATAACCCAATCCAAGAATTCCTGCATCACCTGCCAAGTGATAAAGCTCACGAGGAAAAGTCCCAGCCTCTTCCCATTCGTTGATATATGGAGTGATGTGTTCAGCCACGAACTTACGAACGGACTCCCGAACTTGTTCATGTGTTTCATTAAAATATGATGTAAATTCACTCATAGTACTCTCCAGTTAATTCAATAGTTTTTGATGTTGCTTCGATGGTTTAGCCTTTGTTATGGCTGAGGCATATTCATCAACCAAATCTAGTTATTTTTAGCGAGCGTGATTTATTGGACTTAGTACACCTGATGTAGACTATTTTTATACCCATCATCGTGCTGTTTTTATCCATTCTCCTGCTTCATGTATTGCTCGATTTGCCTCAGGCAACCAAGGTGCAAAAAGTCCAAATGCATGCCACAAATCGGGCCAGACACTTAAACGACAATCGATCTGTTGCGCTTGGCATCGTTCAATTAATCGCTGACTATCTGCGATAAAGACTTCATGCGTCGAGACTTGAACAAAGATAGGTGGGAGCTGTGCCACATCCATATGGATGGGTGAGACTAAGGGATCATCCGCATCACTCGCACCGAGGTAATGGCGAGCAAACATCCGATGTAGCCATGCTTTACGCTGAGGATGTCGGCCTAAAAAGCCATCATTGAGTTGCAAATCATGATAACTATCACCGCTTAATCCGACATCGAGCCAAGGCGAATGTAAAAATATTTTGTTTGGGTGCCTTAGCTGCTGACTTCGAATCTGCTGAAATAGCGCCAGACACAAGCCTGCGCCAGCCGACTCGCCGGCTAAAACCAACTCATGGTCAGGATAACGATCACAGAGAACTTGCCAGAACTCGAATACATCGTTTAATGCAGTTGGATACGGATATTTAGGCGCAAGGCGATAGTAAGGTAGATAAGCACGCTCACAGCACGAAGCCTGCATGAGTCGTGCGGCAAATCCTTTATGAGTATGCGGACTGCCGACTGCATAACCGCCGCCATGCAGATAAATTAAAATACGTGGTGTAGTATCTGGGCGGAGATTACAAAGCAGAATCGCAGGGCGCTCATTTATGTGAGTGTCTTTTGCATTACAATTTTTCGGCAGAACAAGCCCATACTTAAGTAAAGGTTCTAGCAGACGAATTTGGTGCGGATGCCGCAAGCGCAACAAAATTGGTTGCTGCAACTTCATCACTCGACGGACACTAGATGTAATAAGACTGTTCATGCTGCAAATATGCCATACGACTAATTTAATATCGGCATACTTAAACAGCCAACCCCCATGCTAATGCTGACAATCTGCTGTAATTTGTTTGAGATAACTTGAGGGTGACATCCCAAACCAGCGATGAAATGCTCGTCGAAATGCGGTTGCGTCTCGATAGCCTAAAGTGAAAGCCGTAGATTCAACGGTATGACGCGGCATTTGTAGATATTCAACAGCCAGTCGCGCAAGTTCTTGGTCGAGAATGGTTTGATAAGAGGTCTGCTCTGCCCTGAGATGTCGAATCAGAGTTCGTCCTGATATTTGAAAGTAGTTTGCAATCTCGTTTCCCGTCCATAGCCGTCCGCTATGCTCACGCAGTACCGCCCGGACACGATCTTGCCATGAGATGCTACTTTCTGTGACACGTATCTGCGTCAGTAATTGTTCGCATTGTTCCAGTGCTTGTTGATACATGCGCTCATCATGAAATAGATTTTGCTGATCGAGTAGCGTTAATGGCATCATCATCCGAAAGCCAGAGGCTGAAAACACACAGGGACTATTAAAAAACTGCGTATATCTGTGCGCATAATCAGGTGCAGGATAACCAAATTCAAAACGTGCTTCGGTGAGTTTGCGTCCCAAGACCAGCTCAATGCCGCGCTGTATCGTCAGCATCAAACACTCCATAATGAAGATCATGACGTCATCACAATTTTTTTTGGGGCGTAAAAATAATTCAAAAGAAGTATCGTGATAATGCACAGATAACTCAATCAATGGCAAACGTAACATGTAATAACGCGCTAATCCATTCCACGCTTGATTCAAGTTCTTGCTGGCAAACAATAAAGTACCCAAAGGGCCATGAGCAGCCAATGACAATCGAGAAGCAACTTCTAATGCAAAAGTAGGAAGATCAGCCAAACGAATGGCATTGTGAACGACACTCAATTGTTCATCTAAGCTCAGACTGGGTTTAAGCTGAAGTAACTCATCTGGATGGATACATGTCCCTGACAGTAGTTCAGAGAGTTGAGTCGGATCTAAACGCAACTCTCGTGCAAACAGCCGCGTATAGGTCACAGGATAGCGCATGATGATTCAATATCTACTGGTAAAGATTGATGGAGCATAATCTAAGCCGATGACCACTGTCACTGATTACATGCATCATGTCAGTAATAACACTATCTAACCTTTCGTCATTTTCGCACAATCAATACGACTCTTATTTTAAAAATCTAGATTCTTATGTCTACTGAAATTCCGCTAAAATTATTGTTACAACATCGTGAGACCATGTCAGCCATGTTGGTCGGTTTAGTCAGGTCTAGCCTACCGTTTACCTCCAAGTATCAACAAGGCTGTGAGGTGACGCAACAAGGTTATACACCTGATGTATTACTCAATCAAAAGTTTCAGAAATGGGCAGGTTTTGACCAATCGACAATTGCTTTATCACCCCCTTTATTGGTTAGTCAGACCTTACTGTCCGCTGTGGCTAAGCTCACTTCGTATTGCCCCTATCCTTTACTCAAGGTACTTAATCAAGGTCTTAAACTGCAAGTTTTAGCACCAATCCAGCCTAACCAGCCATTCTCGATAAAAGGTCAATTGGTTGAGGCTAGTGATGACGGCTACCGCGCAAAGATTCATTCGCAAGTGGTTCTCAGGGATGACATTGGTCAAACGATCATGATATTAGATGCGTTTGCCGCAGTGGTTCTAAAGTCGCGTCCTCAACATGGCTCAACGACTTCTGATCCGATTAATTGGCAACATCTACATTCTTGGCAAGTACCAGAGTATGCGGGTGTAGAATTATTCTTATTAACGGGTGATTTTAATCCGATTCATACCCTGCCTTGGCTGGCTAAGCGGACTCGCTTTGCAGGCTGCATTATGCATGGATACGGCGCTTTCTCTAAAATATATGCCGCGATTGAAAATCAGGGTGTATGTATTCACGAGATCGAAACCCGTTTTATCAAACCCATCCCATTACCGAGCCCTCAACTCCATATCCAAATCGCCCAAGATGGATCGAGCAATCTATTCCGCTTAGTGGATGATGAAGGACAAGCTTATCAATCAGGACGCTATCAGCTTCAGGGACAACAAATATGAGACCACAAAATACTGGTGTCGCGTTGATTGGCAGTGCGCGAACACCGTTTCTCAATACTGCAACTGCTTACAGCCCATTAATGAGTTATGAGTTGGCAGCCTATGCGATTAAGGCTGTGATGCAGCGCTGCCCAAGCGCAATAGATGATCTGGGATTAGTCGTTTTAGGTACGGTACTTCATGAAATAAACACGACCAATGTGGCACGTGAAGCCATGTTGAAAGCGGGTTTATCCAGTCGTATTCCAGCGTATACCGTTGCCATGGCAGGAATCTCTCCCAATGTTGGAGTTTCTAATATCTGCGACATGATACGTTTAGGTCGATTAAAAGTCGGTTTGGCAGGTGGAACAGATAATTTTTCTGATGTCCCCATTCGGCTGTCTCAACCGATACGCCGTAGTGCGATGAAACTGCGTAACCAACATCATATTTCTGGTTACTGGGATGCGGTTAAATCACTCAGAATAAAAGACCTTGCGCTGGATATTCCTAAGAGTGCGGACTACACTACCAAACTCACCATGGGACAATCTTGTGAGGCGATGGGCGTTCGCTTTGGTATATCACGGCTGGCTTGTGATGAATACACCCTCAGAGGACAACGCAATGCAACAGAGGCTATTCGTCAAGGACTACTGGCTGAGCAAATCGTAACGGTCACTGTCGATCAACAACAAATCACTCAAGATCAGCCACCTCGCATCAGCACTTTAGATCAGTTATCAGCACTCAAGCCTGTTTTTGATCCTGCGGGTGTGATTACCGCAGGCAATGCATCTAAATTCTCGGATGGTGCAGGTGCAGTGTTATTGGCCGATGTGGACTATGCGAGACAACACGATTTAGAGATACAGGCGCTCATTGTTGATTATCAGTGGTCAGGTGTCGATGATCTCAATCATGAGATGTTACTCGGCCCTGCCATGACGATTCCCGTATTGCTACAACGCAATCAATTGCAGTTCTCAGATATTGATGTTTGGGAGATTCATGAGGCCTTTGCAGCGCAAGTTTTAATTAATAGAACCTGTATGGCTGATCCTGAGTTTGTCCACTCCCGCTTTGGTTATGAGTATCCATTCGGCGAAATTCCTTTGGACAAGTTGAATCGATGGGGAGGATCACTTAGTTTAGGTAATCCCTTTGCTGCAACAGGTATTCGTCTTATCCAAACTGCGGCACAGCGATTGAAGTATGAAGGAGGTCGATTTGCGATTATTGCAACGTGTGCAGGCGGAGGGTTAGGTGCTGCATATCTGATCGAAAATATAGATCCCTAGCTAAGAAAAATGGACATCTTTTTAGGTGTTTTTAACCATATGGTAGGGATAACCCGAATCAAAATAACGAGCACCAGCATATCAAAATGGTGCCGCTATTTTATGATCAACCTAAATTGCTTTGCGGCTAAATATGCCAATAATCGGTGTGCCATGCGCTCGCAATATAGGTTCAATTTCACGATGTAATTTGTGGTAACGATAAAAAGGTACTCGTGGGAACAGGTGATGAATTGAGTGTAAGTTTTGACCCAACCAAATCCATTCAAAAGGTTTCATAAAGACAGGCATAACCAGACTATTGGTGTTTTGGTAACGTTTTGGCTCTTTGTAAGGCAAATGTGGGCGATAAGCAAACCAATAGCCCGTAAAGAATCCCCCTAAAAGATGCCCACCTAAAATAATTAGCGCAACCCAAGGTTGATCCACCAAAGTAATAAAAGCCACTCTCCAACCAATGGAAATCATTAATTCTAAACTATAAATTAATCGCTCTTTTGTGGTGGCACGATTCCAGTGATTCAACACAAAAAAAGCATTCTGAATCCAAATAAATTTAAAAATTGTCATAAAGGCTCTAATCCCACCTTTGCTTAATCCGCTAATGACAAAATCTGGATCTTTATCGGGCTGATTGGTATAGCGATGATGCGTAAAGTGTTCTAGTTGATGGGATGCATAGGGAATCGCAATAATCGGGGCTACAATATAGCCGCATAGATTATTCAGCCAAGTTAACGACTCATTATTACCATTAATGTTTCGATGAGCCGCTTCATGCAAGGGAGTATAAGAAGCATAAGTTAGCACTGCCAATATAATAAAAGCAGCCCAGATTGCTATGAAGCCTTGAGCATATAAAACCAAGAAAGCAATAAAAGCAGTTACGACCAAGGCAGTAAATGTCACCGTTGCCCAAGCCACATGACCCATGTGCTGATGTGCCGCAGCAATAGCCTTTTTATTAAGCGTAGCAAGATCTTCAGACATAACTGTTTCCAATAAAGTGCATCCTACCAATTTACGTGGTATTTAATGATGAACACAGGGCAATAGAAGCCTTTGTGTTTGCTTTAATGGACACGCGCCTAAAAATGCTATGAGCTAAACTGGATATAAGTTAAGATTTCGTATGTCTACTATTGAACCTATTCTTCATCCTGTCGTTATCAGCCAAGTGATGGTTAACTTTGCTGCAAATCTTGGCATTGATAAAGAAACTTGTTTGCTCGGCACCTCTATTTCTGAAGCGCAGCTGCATGACAGCGAAGCGCTCATTTCCCGTTGGCAAGAAATGAAGCTGGTTGAAAATTTAATATTAGCCCTGCCCAATGAGTCGGCCTTAGGTTTTAAGCTGGGTTTGCAGTATAACGTGTCTAATTTTGGCGTATGGGGCTTTGCACTGAGTACCAGCAAGACCCTGCGAGAAGGTGTCGCCATTGCACTACGCTATTTACCGCTGAGCACCGCATATTGTGACATGCAGACGTTAGATAAAAATGACTACTTTTATATCTTGTTCGACCCAAGCAGTATTCAGAGTCGATTGCGGGGCTTCTTGTTAGAAAGGGATATTGCAACAGCTATTAATATCGTAACCGAACTTAGTTTGGCGGGCGTGAAGCTTTCAAAATTAGAGTTTCAAGGCTCGCCACCCAGTTACGCTCACGAAATTGAAGCGTTAATTGGCGTTAAACCTGTTTACCACAGCCAACATAACGCACTTGGGGTAACGGTAGAAGAAGCGGACCGCTTGCTACCTACCTATGATTTGCAACTGATGAGATTAATGGGCGACCAGTGTCGTCACCAATTAGAACGTAGACAGAAAACGGGAGTGACAGGTCAAGTACGTCAACAAATATTAGGATCGCTGGGACTAGTTGCCTCGGTTGAAGAAGTAGCGAAAGCGCTTGCCATGTCACCTCGAAGCCTTCGCCGTAAGCTAGAAAGTGAAAACACCAACTACAAAAACTTACTAGACCAAGAACGACAACAAATCGCGCAACAATTACTGCTCGGCAGTCATATGAAACTAGATGAATTGGCTTTTCACCTTGGATATACCGATGCCGCGAGTTTTTCACGAGCATTTCGCCGCTGGAAAGGCTGCTCACCGGGTGAGTTTAGAAACTCAAAATGACGGAAGAATATTTCAATCGGCAGGAGCCAATTCAATTGAGCGCTATGTGAAACAAAAACTTATTAGTTCCTCCAAAATTCCTCCAAAACAAAAAAGCCACCTAGCGAATTAACACTAAGTGACTCATTTATCTACCAAATTTGGTAGGCGTAACTAGACTCGAACTAGCGACCCCCACCATGTCAAGGTGGTGCTCTAACCAACTGAGCTATACGCCTGTTCTGGAGCAGGATTCTAGGCAAGTTCAACGTGATGTGCAATAGGTAATTAACTTATTTACAAGATTGCATGACTGATTGGCAAAATTTTAAGCAAAATTGAACATTTAATAAAAAAATGAAGCATTAAGAACGAATTCGCCAATTTTTTACCAACTGCTCAAGCTGCTTAATTACTTTTTTATTTGTCAATTTATCCTCACTGTTCTGCGCGTAGCGGGCTTTGCTATACAGTGCCGCAATCTCTTTCGCTTGCGCCTCATAACGCGCTAAAAGACCCACTCGCGTCAACCACTGTAATACGCCTTCATATGGCTCACGCGCTAGGTTTTGTTTTGCAAGACGTTTAGATAACCGAATCAATGGCGCGTCCAAGCTGTGCCATATAGGTCGCCTACGCCACCACATCACGCCAACCACAATGCATAGCAGAGACACAAAAGCACCAGCCATCACCAAAACTTGCATCATCTGTGATCGAAATCCGAACATTTTAAATAAGAAATCACCCTGCTGATCTTGATCAAACCCAACGACTTTTTGTTGCCACATATACTTCGCATAATCAACCCACTCTCGTGCCTGACCGAACATCTTGAATTGGTTATAACGAATCGCACCCGCAACACCATCACCAAACATCGATGCATTTTGCGCAGTCAATGCCTTCATTCCGCGTTCAATCCGTTCAGGAGAAACTGCAGCAGTGGGATCAAAACGCACCCAGCCTCGGCCAGCCAGCCAAATTTCACTCCAAGCATGTGCATCCATTTGTCTTATTTCTAAAGTCTTACCGTCACGGTCAAGTTGTCCACCTTGATAACCGACAACGACTCGTGAAGGTATGCCAGCAGCACGCATTAAGAAGGTAAATGAAGAGGCATAATGCTCACAAAAGCCACGTCGCGTTTGAAACAAAAACTGATCGATACGATGACCTTCTAGTGGTGGAGGCTGCAAGGTATAGACAAAATTCTCGCGGCTAATCCAGTTAATCACGGCATGGGCATACTTTTCCGGATCATGATTCATGCGTGAAAAAAGCTGTTGTGCAAATGCTTGAGTCTTTGGATTACTCTGAGCCGGCAATTGCAAAGCTTCACTTGCAACCCAGTTTGGCAAACTCGCATCTACAGCTTTGGCATCAAACTTAAACAATTCAAACGTTGTTTGCTGAACAATATCGTCCGCAGCACGTAATGTATATTCACGCGTTAAGCCCGCTTGACCATTCGCACTAAATGGAAAATTAAGCGCAAACATCCAAGGTTGTTGCGTGGGTTCAACGATTAATTGATATTTTAAAGGTTGGGGATTATTTAGTTGAACGGCTTGGGCGAGCCATAGCGGAATAGCATTACTATTTCCCCACACCACTGTTTTTAATTGCGGGTTAGCGCTGGGTCGCCAAGTACGTCCATCAAACGATCCAAGCACGAGACCACGCCAATATAGATCTGATTTAGCAGGTATTTTCCCTGCTGGAAAGATCGCTCGAAAGGCCAGTTCAGTCGATTGACTTAAATTCGCAATATCACCAGGTGACATACTGTCACTGATACCCGTTTGTGCCCCCCCTTTATCCAGATGAATCGTCCAGAACGGCGGCATTCTCGGGAAGAAGACGAACAAAATGATCATCAACGGCACCGCTTGCGCCACAATCAACGCGATTATGGTGATTGGCCGACGCTTACGTATGTGTATGAGAGCATTGACTTCATTTATTTTTTCATCATTGATCTGCATTGTTTTGTCAGAAACGTTTTGCATTGCCATCGCATACAACACGCCAAGTGTCGAAAGCATTGCCCATATTGCGGTAAATAAGCCTTGATCAAACAGAAAGAGGGCAGCAGTAATAAACAAATCAAACGTGAGAACAACATACGCATCGCGCCGAGCGTTCACTTCAAACAGCTTACCCAACAAACAGATAACCAAAAACGCAGTACCGGCTTCTACGCCTAATAACGTATGGAATGTGAGAAAAATACCGATCATGCCCGATACAAAAATGACGCCTTGCGCAACTTTCTGACGTACTTTTGAACGTGCAAAAAGACGTTGGTAGACCCACCCTAATTGTGAAGTCACGACAATGATGGATAGCCCAATTAACCAATATGGCAAATGTCCAAGATGCGCTAGAATCACTAAAAATTGTATCAATATTAAAATATTACGCATTGATAATCGCATCATTGCACCTCCGCCAGAAAACGCAATGCAGCAGTTTGATGGGCAAATCCAACCCCGAGTGGCACAGATTTCTCACGCACCTTGACCTCAAATGCGACTTGCTCCTCAGTCAACCGTTTTACCCAATACGCAAGTTGCGATAAGCGTAATTCATGCCCGCCTGACATTGCATCATAATCCAGCAATTGCTCACGACCACACGCATCAGAAACACGCTTGGTCAACACGCCCTGCCCTCTGGCTAAATGCCCCCACGATACATGCGCTAAGGACTCACCTT